>JAGNEZ010000017.1 GCA_018003015.1 Phycisphaerae bacterium
GGCGTCGTCCCCGCTGCCTGTGCCAGGACTTCCCGCCAGACCCGGTAACCGCCGTTCAGAATGGATGTCCAGTCAATCGCACACAGAACAATCGGCTTCTCCCGGGTCAGCAGAATCACCCCGCGAGCCGAAAGCGGATCGACGATCCTCCTGGCCGGCTTGACCAGAGCCTCACACAGCGGGCTGCCCAGCGGCGGAGTGACATCGGCCTGGAAGAGGGCGATCCTCAGCGGTTCTCGCCCAGGATCATCCCCGCCCGGCAACGTCGCCGAGGAATCAGCCGCAGACTTGTGCCGTTCGGTCAGGCCCTCAGCCATCGTCTCCCCGTCACGGTCTGGGCGTGCAGTCGGCGGTGGCGTGAATGCCGTCTCCGCTGAAACATAACTGCCAGATCCCAAAATCGGTCTGGTCGACGTCACCATCCTCGTCGAAATCGGCCCCCGAACACGCCCCTGTCGGGTCGCCCAGCGGAACCGCCGCGCCGGTGAAACAGCTCTGGAAGGAGTCGAAGTCCGCCAAATCCACGTCCCCGTCGTTGTCAAAGTCCGCGTACTTCTTGCCCAGCGTCACCAGCAGCGCTTCGACGCCGAACTTGGCCAGGTACTGCATCTCCGCCCCGTCCAGGGCCTGAGGCAGAATCAGGATGTCGTCAGCGTAGCCCAGGAAAGGATGGTTGTTCGTGTTCGTTCCCACCTGGTCCTCGCCAAAACGTAGCTCGCGCGTCAGGTCGAGGACCATGGTCGCAGGCGGCGCTCCCCCGGCCCCTACCCAGCCGCCGGGCAACTTGCTGCCGTCCAGGTAAACCTTCAGATCACCGTGGTCGTAGGTCATCGCGATGTGGTGAACCTGACCGTCCGCGCTGATATTGAACGCCCCCGAAGGAACGTCAAACTCATAGTAAGGAGGCCCGTTCACCGGATCCGACACCACCAACCACATCGCCATCCCGTCCGCCTGCTGCCCGCCGGAATCAAACACCCATTCGATCACCGGAGTGGTGTAGTCGCCATGGTAGCTGGAGAACAACTTTCGCCGACCCGCGGGAACCTCTCGCACGTGCACCGCCAGCGTCGCCTGAGCTCCCAAGTAGCGCACCTCGGGGAACTCCAGCCCGTTGAACGGCAGGGCGCTGTTCAGAGCGTGCAGAGACTGCAGGCCAAAAATCGGCAAACCGTCGGTGATGATCGATCCCAGGGGAGTCGGAATGGGAACGGCAGTGTCCTGGGCACCGATCTGGGCCAGCTTGTCGGTGATCCGTGGGAGTGTATCCCCTTCCATCGTGTAGAGCATCTCCCCAGCTACTTGCTCGGTCAAGTTCAGGCTCGCCGCCCCACTGGCCGCCAGAAGGGCAATTTGATCCGCGGTCAGCACTCGACGCAGGACCAGAATGTCATCAGACGTACCCACCAGCTCGCTGTTCGCCACGCTCGGCGGGTAGTCCTCCCCGTACAGCAGGTCGCCGATCCGACCCGGCATGCCCGTTACCCCCGCCCAGAAAGCATCCCCCACCATGACACCATCGAAGTAGATCTTCACCTCCATGCCGTCCGTCTCATCGACCGTCTTTCTTTCAAACGTCCAGGCCACATGGTGGGGCGTATCGCTGTCCGCCCAGCTGGCCATCGCTGGGGCTCCGGCCAGAAAGTAAGTGCTCGGATTGCCCGGATCCGACTGCCATTCGGCCGCGATCCCAATCGTGGGATTCCAGGGAATGCTGCCACCGGCGTCAATCGTCACCAGAAACTCCTGGTCCATAGAACCGCCGTCGTGGTTGGTAAACAGGTGGATCTCGCCGGGCGCAACCTGCTTGAGACTCACCGCCAGGGTGAACTTCTCGCCCAGGTTCTGCGTCCCCGGGAGCGGGAAACTCATCAGCGCCGTGTTCTTCAGCGACGTCCCGAAGATCGCCTCGGCATCCGTGACCAGGACCGCCGGCAGCGGCGGAGCCGGGGCGTTGAACACTACCGCGTTCTGAGCCCCGTCGTCGGTCAGCTTGTCCACGGCCGGGCCCGTTTCCGGATCACCCTCAAAGGACAACCAGATCTGGGGGGCAAAAGTCGAGCAGGTGATCGAGGCACAATCCGAACCGGCCCCATTCCACTGGCCACGAGTGCTCTGGCATACGCTTTCGGTCAGCTGCACGCACACCCCGTTCGTGTAGCAGCAAGCCCCGCCCGGCGGGCAGGGATTCTCGGCGCACGTGGCTCCCGCTGTCCAGTGACCACTCTGCGCAACGCAAACACTTTCCACCAGGTCGCTACAGGTGCCGTCGTCGAAACAGCAGGCCCCAGCGGGTGGACAAGGGTTCTGATCGCAGCTGGCGCTCATGTTCCAGCTTCCCGATTGAGCCAGGCATTCGTTCTCGGTCAGGTCGCTGCACGTGCCGTTGTCGAAACAGCAGGCCTTGACCGGTAGTTCACAGGTCACATTCGCGCACATCGAATCCGGGCCTTTCCAGATCCCGCCTTGGGCAAGACAGCTGCTCTGCGTCGTGCCGTCCGCGCACGAACCCGACGGCAGACAGCATGCTCCCGACAGCTCCATGAACGCGGCGGCACCCTGGCTGGCAAGCGTCTGAATCTCCGCCTGCGACAGAGCCCGGTCCAGGATCAGGAGGTCGTCGGCGTAACCCAGAAACGGGGTGCTGCTCTGATCGGTGGGGGGAACGTCTTCGCCGAACCGCAGGGGGTTGCCCTTCAGGTTGAAACGCTCGAACCAGGGCTCAGCTCCCTGATACCAGCTTCCCGGCAGCTCGTTGCCGTCCAGGAAGATCTTCACGACACCACGGTCAAACGTGGCGGCGATATGATGGACCTGACCATCCGCGCTGATGTCAAAAGCACCCCGGGGAACGTCCCACTCCGCTCCGGCGGCACTCGCGGGATCCAGCACGTAAAGCCACGTGGCCACACCGTCCGCGTTCTGACCGGCGGAGTCGAACACCCACTCGATTCCCGCATTCCCATACTGCCCGTCGTAGTTGGAGAACAGCTTCCGCCGGCCGGCGGGTACGTTCCGGACGTGAACAGCGAACGTCACCTGCGGCCCCATGTCACCGGAGAGACCCTCAAACTGCAGACCGTTGAACGTCTGCGTGGCACTCGGGGCGTTCAGAGATTGCCCCCCGAAGATCGGGGAATCCGCCACAATCACCGAGTCCGGATACACCACCGCATTCTGGGCACCGTCGCCGATCAGCTTGTCCGTGGCCGGGCCGGTAGCCCCATCACCCTCGAACGAAAGCCATACGTTGACCCCAAACGCGCCGCCAGAACTCCCGGCCATCAGCGCCGCCGCCACGACACAACCCAATAAGGTCCTTGTGCGCTTCATGATTCACCTCCGAGAAGACAATGATCCCTAAAAACGACGTTCCGACTCCTGCCCGGGAGGAACGGTCCGCCACCGGCATGCGCCGGGTGCGTAACCACGGTGGCTCATGGCCTGTAAAATGGGTCGCCCACGCTGATCCGGTAGTACCACGATTCCCAACCCGACCCGTAAGGGGCGCCCATGATCGCCTTGATGACCGGCTGTTCCGTAGACGCACGCTCGACGCCGAACTTCTTCATGTACCACTGGCAAATATAGTCCGCGGGGTCCTTCACCCCCGCCGGTCGGGCGGGCGGCCGGACCTGCTCAACATGACCGTCCACAAACACCGCACTCGAGCCGCGCGGGTGCATCTGCAATGCCGATCTCGGTCTCGCCCGCTCCCCGATCCGGTCTTCCCCGTAAACCGGAAGATGCCCCGCATGCCAGACGTCAAACGCTGTGGGTTCATGGCTCCTGCGGGCCGCGGCTAGGTCCGGGTTCTCCAGTTCCGATGCCCCGTCCATGATGTAAATCACGCGCGACGGCTGTTTCCATAGATCGATCCTGGAAACACCCTCTACTTCTATCCACATCCCCCCCACGGGATCCGGTATTCCGGCACGCGTCAGCGGACCGCGGTGATCCAGACCGTTGATCGCATAATCCAGGAACCGATCATCAGGGTGCGTGATGGTACGCTCGGGACACTGAAAAACCTCGTACTTCTCCACCAGTTCAGTGATGTAGGCGCCGTCCCGGGCCCGCTTGTCACCCATCAGACGCGCAACGTGATTCACCCAGTTGTATAGGTTCGCCCCCACCGGCACGTTGTAGGTGCCGAAGGCCCGTAGAATACGGCTTCTGTGTTCGGCCACAAACACGTTGGCCGCCACGCCAAACTGTCGCTCATTGGTCTGGCACTTGATCGTGCGACCCTGGGCCCTGACCCGGTTCAGCGAAGGAATGAGAATAGCCAGGAGCAGGGCAATGATGGCGACCACGACCAGGACTTCAATCAGGGTGAAAGCTCGGGCCGCACGAAAACGCAAAAGCGAACTCATCATCGGTCCTCCTTCGCGACTGCCCCCCACCAAGCGTGCTCCCGCGGCATCAGGTCAGGCCGCGGAACGGCAGGTCCACCAGCTCCCCAGAGTGTGGGCAACACTTCCCCAGCGTGATGATCAGCTGACGCAAGCCCGCTCGGCAGAAAACCACCCGGGCTCGCTCTGAGGCAAGAACCTTATAGGGTAGCCTGCGGATTCTCATCCCGGCACCGCCTTCGCGGCGCTCGCGACGTCTGCTCGAGAAATGATGGAGCGATTTCGCGAAGGACCCGACAACGCGCCGAAAGAACGTTAGCCACCGCCCGTCACGGCACGCCAACTCCGGACCCCGTGCAAAACGCACACGCCACTATGTTGACATGGTGCCTCATCTTAGCGACAGGTGCTCAGGCCGTCAATCGGTGCGGACAACATGCCGACGTGTCCCCCGTTCCCTGCTCCGCAGGCGTCTGCAATGTCTCTCAGATACAGTGGTTGCAGACCCCGCGGCTTCGCATTGTGTCAGGTTCAATACCTTTCCAGGCTGGGCAGGGCATGCACGCGGGTGCCTCGTCGGCTGTGCCCCGAGGGAAAATGAGCGAGAATCGTCAGAACCTCACCCCGAGTCGAACGCGATTCGAACACGCCCCGAACACCCTCTTCGCCGAAAGCGAATCGGTAGCCCTCCAGCAGCTGTCTCGGAGCGACTGACCCACCGCCTGCAATACCTGAAGTCGGACCCGCCGCACCCTGCCCGGTCTCAGATCGCGACGGCCGGCTCGCAACTCACCTGCCGACCGCTTCAACGACCCGATTCACGCCGGCCGCTACCCGGTCCTCCACATCCTTCGCCCAGCGGGTGGCGGGGTGCCCGTACTCCTCCAGGCTGGTGGCCTCATAGCCTCCCTCCTCCCAGACCCGCCGCGAGGGGATGTATCCCATGGTGTCGTTCGCGTATGCCGTGACCCAGGTGCCCTTCCCGTACGTACCCTTGAATCGGAGCGCGTAATCCACCACAACCTCGCCGCCGAGCATGACCCACAACTGCTCCCCGCCGAGCCGCCACGCCTCGACAGGATACGAATACCCCTTCGCAAACGACTTGCCCGCCCGGACCTGCCCAAGCATCTCCTTCGCCCAACGGCCGAAGAGCCCCTCCTTCTTGACCATGGCCTCCAGCTCCGCCACAGTGGGGTTCCTCTCGTAATCCAGCGTCACGAACTCGAAGGCGGTCCGCAGAGTGGGACGAACCGCCCGCATCGCATGGCCAAGGACGTCCTCCACGCCGGCGGCAAGCATACCGCCGTACTTCTCACACAACGCGACCGACCGCCGAGGCAACGGATTCTGGTCGGCCCCGCAGCCCGCCCAGAACATCACCATGGCCTCCGGATGGTTCTTCTCCAGGGCAAGCTGGGCAAAGCCAGGATAGTCGCCAGACCACTGATACGAATCGAGTACCGTGCCGTGGCAGGCGTAACCGAACAGAACCGCCCGCAACTGGCCGTCCTCGCCACGGACCGCCAGCACGGGCAGGCTGTGATCGACCGGACCCTTCAGAACCGCACCCTGCTCCAGCAGCCTCGGCACCTCCGCCTCGCGATTGTTGCGGCGGTTCACCGCAAAAGCCGCGGTGCCCTCGCCGGCCCAGAGAGCCGCCGGCACCCTGCGATCCAGAGCCTCACCGACCGCCTGAACGATCGTGCCTTCAATCTCGTGGGAGTACGTGTCGATCAGGGCCGCCTGCTTCTCATCTAGGGGGTAGCAGGCCATGAGCGATTCGCGAACCACCGGGCCCGTGTGCGTGTGCGTGCAGGTGATGGCAACCTGAGATCGTTCGAGACCGTAACGCCGCTGGATCTGCGCGTACATGGCCTCGTACATGACCTTGGAGAACGCGCAAACGTCCGCCGTCACAATGACCGCACGCCGCCCCGAGCCATCCTCGATCGCCAGAGCCTTCGCCCATAGGGGGTGCAACGTCCCCTCAGCCGGGTGCTTGCGGCTGGCGTAGCCAGCCAGCCATATCGGTTGCCGCGGCGTAATGTTGGCCTTCGCCGTGCCAGCCTTCCAGCCCTCGGCCAGGGCTTGCCCAACGCTGGCGGCGAACGCGGCAACCAATACAAGCTGTACCAAACCTCGTCGCATCCCGTGCTATTCTACCTCCTCCCCCGGAATATGGGCAGTAGCAGGCCCAAGAGCCAAAAACGAGCCCCCAACACGGAAGTGACTCATCGCCGGGCCCGTGGAACCATCGCCAGCCAATCCCCATTGAGCTCAGCGACCAAACCGCTATCATGTCATCTTGAATTCACTGGCAACCAGGAGTCAACCCGGATGCCGGACAGCATGACGCATCGCCACCTCAGCGAACATGCCAGGAAGGTCGCTGTCCGAACGGCGCTCATCCCAAGAAGCCTCCGAGTCACCCTACGGATTCACCGCCATATCACCGCCCGCCGTCTCGTGCCCGGAACCGGCGGGTCGGCGTACCTGAGGAACACCGTCATTCTGTGGAGGATTTCCGATGAGAACAGCGAGAACAACGCGACGAACGTTCATCAAGCAGGCTGCGGTGGCCGGAGCGGTCGGTCCCCTGATCCTCGCCGGCAAAGCCCACGCTGCAAACGACCGGAAACTGCGCCATGCGTCCATCGGCGTGGGCCGAAGAGGCGCCGAGGACTTGGCCGCGCTCACAAGCCATCCGGGCATCGAGATCGTGGCCCTCTGCGATGTCGACCAGAACTACCTGGAAGAGGCTGCCAAGCTCTACCCCAAGGCAAGACGGTACCGCGATTGGCGGGAAATGCTGGAGAAAGAACGTGACCGGATTGACTCCATCAACGCCACCGTCCCCAACCACATGCACGCGCCAATCTCGATGACCGCAATGCAAATGGGCAAGCACGTCTATTGCCAGAAACCCCTGACTCACAGCATCTACGAGTCGCGCCGGCTCGCCGAAGAGGCGGCCCGCAGGCCTGAACTGGTGACCCAGATGGGCGTCCAAACCCATTCAAGCGGGGGATACCGCACCGCAGTGGCCATGATCCAGTTCGGGATCATCGGTAAGGTCAAGGAGGTGCACTCGTGGGATATCGTCAGGTATCATTACACCGGCGCCGTCACCAACCCCCCGATGCGGCGCCGCCCCGATCGCGTGGACAAAGTCCCGGATTCGCTGGACTGGAACCTCTGGCTGGGCGTGGCCCCCGAACGGCCTTACGTCAAGGACATCTACCACACCCGGTTCTGGCGCCGCTGGCATGATTTCGGCGGCGGCGCCCATGGCGATATGGGCGGCCACATGATGGACGTCGTATTCACCGCCTTGGAGCTGACTTCGCCGATGTGGGTCCTGAGCCATCGAAGCCCTCCCTACGAGGAAACCTTCGCCCCGAACAACAAGGTGCAATACCACTTCCCCAGGACAAAGTACACTACCGGCGACATCGACTACTACTGGTACGACACGGGCCCTGTCGACGCCAAGAGCAGCTGGCCGATTGACCAGAGCAAGGAACTCCCCGAGGACGGTTCGATGTTCGTGGGTGAGAAGGGCTACATGTTCCTGCCGCATTCCGGCTCGCCCCAGCTTCTGCCCGGGGATGAATTGAAGGGCGCTGCCGAACAGTTCAATAAACAGGTCGGTCCGGTGAAGGGACGCGAGGTCGATCACTATCACCAGTTCATCGATGCCTGCCTGGGCAAGGGAAAAACCACCACGCCGTTCGCCTACTCCGGCCTCTTGACCGAAAGCGTGCTGATGGGCACGGTGGTCAACCGTTTCCCAATGGAGAAACTGATCTGGGATGCCAAGGGGCTGCAGTTCACCAACAAGCCGGAGGCCAACAAGTACCTTCGCCGCGCCTATCGCGATGGCTGGCATGTCGATGGACTCGGATGAGTGCCGTCCCCGGAAGCCCGCAACTGCTGAGGAGAGCCCGCAACTGCTGAGGAGAGATCCAGCATGAAAACGCTTGCATCCACTGTCGTCCTGTTGGCCTGCTTCGGCTGCACCTCAGAGTCCCCCGGCCCGGCAAGCCGGCCGGCCGACAAACCAACGCCCGTGATCCTCTTCCTGGTCAGCGAGGACCCCAGCAACTACAAGGCCCACGAGACCATCCCCCGTTTTGCCGACGTCCTCCAGAAGGAGTGCGGATTCAAGTGTACCGTGATCCGGGGCGAGGGTGAACCCCAGGCATTCCGGTTCCCCGGCCTGGAGACCATTCGCGAAGCCGACCTGGTCGTCATCTTCTTCCGTCGCCGAGCTCTGCCCTCGGAGCAACTCGCGTGGATACGATCTCATCTGCAGGCGGGCCGACCTTTGATCGGGATCCGCACCGCCAACCACGCGTTTTCCGTGCAAGGCGACGTGGCCGCAGGTCATGACCAATGGTGGGAGTTCGTCCCGCAGGTGCTGGGCTGCGAGAACCGCGGCTACGGACCGGAGGCGTCCGGCACCGAGGTGACCGTGGTATCCGACGCGACCCGACATCCCGTTCTCAAGGAGGTCAGGCCGGATAGGTGGCACGCGGAGGGTTCACTCTACCTGGTCAAGCCGTTAGCCGATCCGAACGCCACGGTGCTGCTGACGGGATCGGCCGGAGACAAGACCGAGCCCGTCGCCTGGACCCGGATGTGCGGCTCCAGCCGGATATTCTACACCTCGCTGGGCTTCCCCACCGACTTCGAGCAGCCTCCGTTTCGCCGACTCCTGGTCAACGCCGTGTACTGGGCCCTGAAGCGACCGGCACCGTGAGCGTGCTCCGCTTACAGGCTTAAGCCCGATCGCGGGCGGCACCCGCTACGCCGCCGGACTGATCGATGCAGCAGTCCAAACACGCGGTTTCCACCGCCCGCTGGCCATGATAGACTTCCCGGAAGCGTGAAATCGTCACCAGGGCGCTGTGTAATCGTTGTTCGCGAGCCATTGGGATCTTTTTGACACTGTCAGATGGGAGAGCGTTGTGTTGAAGACCAGCTGCACTCGCGCACCGCGGTTGACCCAGGTCGGGCGTTGGCTCGTGCTCGCTGCGGCTTCCGCCATCCCCGCAGCCAATGCCGAGGACAGCCCTGCCGGCAAGGCGCTGACCATTGAATACCACAACCCGGTCTGGGACGGCTACCTGGCTGACCCACAAGTGATCAAGACGCGAGGCGAGTACTACGCCTACGGAACCGGAAAGGAACTGGGCGGCAAACAGTTTCCGGTGCTGCATTCGAAGGACTTCGTCAGATGGGAGTTCGTCGGCAATGCGATGGAAACAGTGGCGGAACCCAAGATCAAGGACTACTGGGCCCCAGAAGTCGCCGAACGCGGAGGCCAATACTTCCTCTACTACGCCGGCGACGGAAAAATGCGAGTCGCCGTCTCCGAAAACCCTACCGGACCGTTCAAGGATACGGGCAGAGTCCTCTTTCCTGACGAGCCGTTTACCATCGACGGAAATCCCTTCCGGGACCCCCAATCCGGGAAATGGTACCTGTTCTTCGCCAAGGACTTCCTCGATGGACGCGTCGGCACCGCGTTGGCCGTCGCCCAACTCCAGGACGACATGATCTCAACCACCGGCCCCATCAAGACCGTGCTGCGGGCCGTCGCGGATTGGCAAATCTACCAGCGCCATCGCCAAATGTACGGCCGGGTGTTCGACTGGCACACCGTCGAGGGCCCGGCCGTGCTCTTCCATGACCGGCGGTACTACTGCTTCTACTCCGGTGGAAACTGGCAAACGCCCGGCTATGGCGTCGGCTTCGCGGTTTCCGACTCTGTGACGGGACCGTTCCAGGATACCGCGGACCTCAATGGCCCGGCCGTACTCAAGAGCATCCCCGGCAACTTGATCGGTCCCGGCCACAACGGCGTGATTCTGGGGCCAGACAACAAGACCTGGTTCATCGCGTACCACGCCTGGAATGCCGAACGCAACAAACGGCAAATGTGCCTCGATCCGCTGGAGTGGACACTCGAAGGACCCAGAGCCTGCCAACCCTCGCGCGGAGCCAAGCGAGTCACATTACCCCTGACTTCCACACCGGCACCACCCCTGACTTCCAGGCCGGCGCCCGCGGGTGTGCAGCCAACAAGGTAGGAGTCACGGCCGTCACCTACTCGGGCGTCGCCCACGCGTGCGGCTGCCACCGCAGGTTCAACGCAGTCACCACTACCAGATTCCCCGAAGCCCGATCCCCGCAGCCCCCGGTAGATGGTCCGTCCTTCGTCGGGCAGACGCCGGACCGAGAACCAGGAAAACCCCTCAGGGCAACGCAAACCCGGCTACCGCGAAGCCTTAACCTCCACGGCGTAGACATGGGTCGCCCCGTGCATGTTGGACCGGAAGACGATCCACCGGCCATCGGGGGTGAAGCTGACGTTCGGCTCCAGGGCGTAGTCGTGCTTGCCCAGATCCACCAGCCGCTCGGCCTCGAGTTCGCCGTCCTTGGGCGTCAACAGATAAACCCACTGGCCATTTCCCGGGGCGGCAACACTCCTGGGACCCCCACCATCGCCTGCGAAAAACCGGCCGTCCGGAGAGACATTGTAGTGCACCGACCAGTGCTCGCGCCGCACCTTGTACCTGATCCGTTCGCCGGTCGCGAGCACCAGGCCGGCCAGCCAGAAAACCCGCGAACGCGGCGTCTGCAGGTCGTACCAGATGATCTTGCCGTCGGGACTGAAAAACTCGTGTCCAGCAATCTCCATGTCCATCGCCCGGGTGTGGATCTTCCTCAGACCGGCCCCGTCGCTGCGGAGGGTCCAGATGCGATCCACCTTGTGCCAGGGCCCCTCGTGGCAGAACATGATCAGCCCCGGGTCCGTCGGCGAGAACTGCACGTGGTTGAGCCAGTCGTTGCTGGGGTGGAAGGTCTTCAAATCCCCCGTCCGAGTGTCGATTGTGTACAGACGCATCGGCACCCGGGCGGCCCAGCGCGCCTCCAGACTGCTCCTCGGCCCGGCAGGCCGCGTCCCCGCCGGCCTCGTGTCCACAGGCCGGGCCTCCGCGTCCGTACAACTGCCAGCCAGTAGCGTCTCGTCACTGTTGACCGCCAAGCCCGAGCCGGGTCGCAGCCCCACCGGAATTCGGGCGATCTGCCGCGTGGCACGGGTGTCGAGATGCGTGGCGTACACCCCGCCACCGCCCAGGTAATACACCTGCCGGCTCTTCCGGCCAACGACAACCTGGCTTACACGCCCCTCCACGACCGGCGCGATCCCCAGCGTCTCCAGGTCGATCGCGGCCAGCCCTCCGGGCACCGAAACCACCAGCTTGTCTCCCGAAGCCGTGTAGCCGTTCTGGTGAAAATAGAGACTCGCGCTGCCCGGTTCACGCGAGAGGCGAATCACCCGGTGGCCCGTGGAGGGCTCCATCCACTCGGTCGGCGGCTCATCCGCGGCCCAAGCCGGAGAACCCATCCCCACCAGAATCACAAGCACGTGCCATGATCGCCCCGGCGTCATTCCCATGTTCCGCCCACCCTCTCAAGTCGGCCCGGCCCGGTCCGATACAACTCCGCCGAAAGCCCTCTACATCCAGGAGTTCAACCGCTCACAACGTACGTCCCATCGACCGTTGCTGGGAAATCCTGGCCCCGGCTGGCTCACACAGCCCTCCCAACCGGCGGCCATCATCGCCACCGCGGCCGGCAAGCCCCCGTTCCCGGGTAGGTACGCGGTCAGACCGGGACGCTGATAGTTGTGACCGTTGGGATGATAGCGGTTCTTGGCCACCTCCATCAGCAGGGCACCAACCGCGAGCTCCGGTTCACCGGCACGGGCGGCGGCCATGGCAACCAGCGGCTCGGAACACTCACCCGGCGCCGCCTGCCCTCCCGCCCGGCAGACACACCGCCCCCTTGGACTGTGGCAACGACTTGCGGGCCCGCACGAACGTCCAGCAGTTGTCCACCAGCGTGTCACCCTCCACATGCCGGAAACGATGCAGCTCCTTGTACGCGGTTGGAGCCTCCAGATGAAGACGCCGAACCTCCTCCACCTGGGCGGCGGAACGCTGGTAGCGCTCCAGCCAGGCATGGAGCGATTCCGTCGCTCGAATCTGCACGATCCGCACCACCACAAAGTCGGTCCGCATTAGGGCAACCAGCAGCTCGTGCAGTGTCAGACAGCGTCGCCTCAGCGGCTGACGGGTCTTGACGATCACCTTCCACCACTCCTCGTCGGCTTCTCCAAACGGGGTCATCTGCCCAACCACCAGAATGCCGGTCGCGGCCAGCACCCGGCGGATCTCCCGCAGACACCGATCCAGATCCTCGACGTAATGCAGACTCTGCCGGCAGGCCACGGCATCGAAGAAACCGTCGACCATCGGCAGTGCCTCGGCATCACCACCGCACGTCAGGATGCGCGGATTCCGGACCTGGGCCAGCATCTCCTGCGAGAGATCAACGGCAACACATGGACCGAGCGATGGACACGCCGCCAACGCGGCCGCCAACACCGCTCCCGTGCCCGCACCCACGTCCAGGATCCGCTGACCCGCGGCCAGGCCCAGAAAGTCGAGCGTGACCCTCATGATCCCCGGATCATGCACCCACTCCGCCTTGTCATAGGATGCGGCCCGTTCCTTGAAGTGCTGAATGAGATCAAGCATCGGAGAATGCACCCTGACGAGTCGGCTTCGTCTCGCTCATCGCTTCGCAGGATGCTTGAAGTCTATCGGCTCTCGGTGACTCGGGCAAGCAAGGCAACACCAACGAACGGAAAACGAGAAGATCAAACTCGATGACGGCCCCCTCGTCAGCTCGGCGCGGTCTCCGCGGCAGTCGTGACCGTCGTCGGACGGCCAAAACGCTGCAGAATCTCGCCCAGGATGGTCTGCTCCAGGATCTCATCCCGCCCCAGCGGAATCCACTGCATCTGCTGACTCGGCCGGATCATCTGCCCCGACATGGTCGGCGCTTCGGCACTGTACAGCCGCAGGGCCGCCGCCGGGTTGTCAATCTGCCGCTCTTCCAGTCGCAGGCGCAACCGCTCAACCTTCACGTCGATACTGTACTCGCCCTGCGAATCCACCGGGGTGATCTGGATCGTGGCCTTCCTTTGAATCGTCTGTAAATTGGCCTCGGTCCAGTAGTACGCCGGCCTCGGCTGCTGGCGCCAGAACTCCAGGCCCTGGGCGCTGGTCTCCGGGTGAGTACTCAGAACCCCGCTCGCCCGGTCCTCCCGGTCGATCCGAAACCAGTGCTGGCGCAACGCCTCGCCGGCCGTCTGCCAAAGCGATTCGAAGTCCTCCTTCTGCGAGACCGACACACGCTCGAAGGTCGGCCCAGTCGGCTGCGGCGGAGCTTGGCAGCCCAAGCAGGCGCCCAGGATAAGGCACAAGGCCCTCAGCCCCGCTGACCGGATCACTCTCATGTGCAAACTCCCCAGATCAGTCACCCTCGCGACGTCTCAACCTTTCACTTCACCAGGACCGTTCACGCCTTGGGCGTGTACCGGGTCTCCTTGACCTCGATGATACCCGTCTTGACCTCCAGCGACGCCTTGCCGTTCTTGACTACAACGGTACCACAGCCGGTCGCGGTCGCCAGGAAGGCCCTGAAGTCGCCCCCAATGCTCGGCTCGACGTACAGCACCTTCTCGACCGCGTCATAGCGCACGCCGGTCAGCCCCTGCAACAGACCGTAGCTCGACATCGCCCGGGCATACCAGTGCCCACACTCATATTCATTGAACGGGTTGCGAACCCGCCCATCGTAGCGGTCCCGGGCGACGCGGACTACGTCGAGCCCCTCTTCAACCAGCCCCATCATCATCATGTGCGAGGCCGCCTGGTACTCGATGCCCGTCCAGACCTCGTTGCTGTAAACAAACGGCAGGCTCAACGCCCCCCCCTTCGGCCAGGTGCATAGCAGCAGACCGCCGTCGCTGCCCGCCGCAAAGGTCGGACGCTGCGGATTGGCGTGCTCCGCCAGACTGCGCTTCAGATTGTAGCGGTGCACCGCCTTCAGGTGGCTGGCAACCTTCTTGGAGTCCAGGATCTCACCGACATGGCAGACCATCGCGATCCAGGCCCCGAGAACACCGTCCGACAGGCAGCCCGTGCCGTACTGGTACTTCGGCCCTTCCTTCTTCAGCAGCTCGAGGGCCTCCGGCGTGTACCCGCCCTGAAACGTCTGAACTTCCAGCGGGCTCTTGGCCTTCAGGCCCTCCCATTGGACCTTCTGAATGAAGTACTCGCCGTTGAACAGCTCGGCCTCGGTAACCTTGACGCCTTTCTCGAACAGCTCGGCGTAAAGCTCGTTCTCCTCGCCCAGCGCCTTGCCCATCTTGATCGCCGCCGCCAGCGCCCCTAGATAGAAGCTGGTACACATGCCGTCCGGGCCCCAGAACTCGATGTCGTAGGTGTTGTGGTGCGGCTCCTCGAGAATCCCTTTGTGGCCCGGGTCCCAGGTCGCAATGCAGTAGTCCAGACTCGACTTGACCTTCGGCCACAGCTTGCGGAGCCAGTCGGTGTCGCCGCCCACTCGCCACTCCCGGTAGACCTTCATGATCCCGCCCAGCTGGCCATCGGACGCGGCGTGAAAATCGTGTTCGGGCTGGCGGATGGGCAGCGAGACGCGGAAGGTCTGGTGCCCGGTGTCCGCCTGGGTCACGTTGAACTCGGTCTCACGCAGCATCCGCTCGATCGCCGGGAACAGGTGCGGCAGCGCCTGGGCATAGTTCCACACGTGCGTGCAGGATCCGTGACAGCAGCCTTTGTTGTCGCCGCAGCCCTCCCAGGCCCATAGACGCCCGTCTGTCTGGCGCAGCACGGTCGGCGACTTCAGAATGGTCAGATTCGCGGCAATCGCCTCGATGACCTCCGGAGGCAGCGTCGAGTCGTAGAAACACTCACTGAACTGGGCACTCCTCTGGCGGAGCGAGTCGTAACTCTCCCGCCAGTACCTGGCTACCGCCTCGACGTTCGCAAACCGCCCGGAATACCAGGGCGAATACGTCAGCTTGGCGGCCGACTTCTCCTCCTCCGGGGTGTTCTTGCCAATCCGCAGGTTGCTTCTCCCGGAGTACCAGCTGAACTCCAGGACAATCGTCCTGTCCTTGCCGGCAGCGACCGTGAAGGGCACGAACAGGCTGGCGCCGGACGCGGGATCACCCTCCTTCGGTGCCGGCCGATCGTAACATGCGCCTTCCTGGATGTCCTTCCAGCAGATCGTGTACGGGTCGAACCAGCCGCCCCGGAACCAGGCAAGGTTCACCTTCACCCCCGGATCCGTCACCGCGGCGCAGAAGGCCGAGGCCGCCCATGGCTCCTGGTCGCTGCCTTCCTGGTAAACGGTGAAGCCCCCTTGGGCCGCTTTCGTGCCCCGGGCGAACTTGTTATCGCTCGCAAGAAAGTTCTTGGCGTTGAACGAGAACACCGCCTCGATCGGCCGGTTCGTCGGATTCCTGAACCGATACTCCAGACCCGCCACCGGCAAACTCGAGGCGTCCGCATCCCCGGGAATGAACGGGCTCCAGCCGGTGATCTCCACCCCCAGCGGCACCTTGTCGTCCGTGAGCTCGATCTTCGCAAATGGAAACCGCGCCAGAAACGTCGCCGATCCAAATCTCGGCAGACCGTACGTCTTGCCCCCCAGCCCGTTGCCCGAGCCGGGTAGACCAAATAACTTCCACTTCGCCAGCGGTCCCTCCAGCACCCGAGCCGTATTCGGCTGATCCTTCACACAGACGGCCGCAAACATGAACGGATCATTGAACACCTCGGGCTGGTTACGCAGCGATACGTGCGAGAAGCCCCCAGCACCCTCCAGACAAACCATGCCCCCACCCATCCCACCCATCGGGAAGGCCACGCGGTCCAGATGCTCGCCGGTATAGACACTGTTGTACCGGTGCCCCCCCGTACCCTGGGCGAATAGCCCCGCCGCCCGATCCTGTGCCGCCCGACCACCCGCGGCCCCACCACTGTCCTCGCAGCCCCCCGTCCCCGAGGCTCCAATCACCCCCGCCGTGGCTACGGATTTCTTCAGAAAATCGCGACGAGGTATGGACGATTGGCTCGACCGACCCTTGGGCATGCGCAACTCCTTCACTGCAAGTAAGTTCCACCGGGCCGACCCTCCCGGACACCGGGCATGATAAACCATATCGGACCACCCGTCACGCCACCCCATTGGCCCAACGGCGATTTGAATTCGACATTCCCCTCAGGAAGTTGACCTCCAACCGCCGCGGCCGGGGGCATTCCCAATACCGCCGCCGGTCGCAAGGGAACACGATGCTGGGACGAACACGAAGGCAGGCTAAGGTGGGTTGGTCGCTGACCGCGGCCATAGCGGTCTTCTGCCTGGGATTGGCCGCCCTGGGAGCCTTCAGGGAATGGGCTCCCGGCGGCTCACCAGGCCCCGCCCAGGCCCGGGCGGCCATGCCCCCTCCGGCTGCCATCGTCTCCGCCACGCCACCCGCCAGCACCACCCATCCATGCCCCCGACACAACGGCCTGCCCGATCCCTTCACCTTGGTGTTCCTCGGAACGGCCGGCCTCCTGGTCCTCAAAATGAACCGCATGGCCCATCGCCAACCCTCCAAATCCATCACCTGACGCCAACGCGCTGGACATTTGACCCAAAACAAGCAGATTCTCCCCCAGAACCATACGCCTGCCGTGGGGCAGTAGCGATGGCCATCCCGTTCAGTCTGACCGCGATCCTGAACACTCCTCCGCGGAACACCCGCCACGTTCTTGAACCGGAGGATCCCTCTGCTCATGCAGCGGCCCTGCGACGCTCAACAAACGCATGCCCCCTCATGAATGGCGCCCCAAATAAAAGGCGCACAGGCCTTGGGCGCAATTACCCTAACCATCTATCTTTCCTAGATTGAATAGAACCGGAGAACGCCGATTTGTGCCAGAAACGCTATAACTCTATACTAAGACGTAAGTTAAGATTGACTGATTCGGTGTCTCATTGGCTTCGTTTGGCGCTGGGCATTTCAGAGCCCACCCCGGCGCCCGCCGCCGCTACACCGCGCCCTTACCATCAGGACCGACAGCACCGAGTCCGGAGAAACTCACCCGCCAGGGTGCGAAACCGGTCACGGCTCGGCTCTGCCAGGGGATCCCAGCACCGCCCCGCTGGCCCGCCAATAGGCCGGATCACCCCACGTCGACAGATCACCCTCCGGGTCACGAATGCACAGCGAGTAACCCAGCCCGTCCGTCGAAGCATACCAGCTCTCACTGTAAGTGAAATCGTGAATCACTTGGCCGACCGCATCGCTAAGCCGCACCGTGTCGCTGCTGTTCTTGAGCTTGCCGGTGTACTGCCCGGCCACCGTGGCGGTGGCTCCGTAGCGTTCCGCGAAGGCGGCCAAGTTCTCGACCACGACCATGAACCCGCCCGGGGCCAGGGTCAGGCTCGGGAATACGAACTGAATCCCGCCGCTCAGGGTCAATCCTTCTAGCTGGAGGTTTAAGGTTCCTATGTTCTGGATCTCAAGATACTCGTATTCGTCTTCGTCGAACGAGCCGCCGGCGGGGGGATGGTACATGATCTCCGTGATGCGAATCGTCGGCAGACCCGCCGGAGCAAACAGCGCTTCGTTCAGGGCACTCCACGTGGCCCCCGACAGGGTCCGGGCCTTCACCCGCACCGTGCCCGTCAGCGAGATCGGGCCAGTGTAGATCATCGCCTCCCCGTTGGCCTCCCCGCCGGGCAGACGCGGGTCGCTACCATCCCGCGTGAACCAGATGTCCCCCGGCCCGGTCATCGTCAGCTGGAAACCGGGCGAGTAAGCTCCACCATGCTGGCTGAACACCGGCGGGCTCAAGGTCGGATACAGCCCCCGGCTCTCCAGGGCCTGCTTCATGACATTCCACCGGGCCGGGAAGTAGGTGTTCACCAGCCGACTCTGCTCGGTGAGCCACTCCAAGTCCCGGGTGTACGGCTGGGTCGGTCGGGCAATGTCGCCCCAGCGCGCAGACTCCATGATCACCGCCGACTGGATGCTGTTGCTTCGCTCCTTGTAGTAGGCGGCGGGACGGTTACGCTCCGGATGGTCCGGCGTCCAGACCGGATTGGCCGAATCAATCGACAGCACCCCACCATTGAACATGTGCCGATGAACGTGATCCGCAAACCGCAGCCGGTACTCGGCGTTCGCCATCAGCCTCTGGTGAAGGTGCGTCGGACCAAGCGCACCGGAGTCATCCGCGTCCATCTTGCCGATGTAGCTGACACTGTCTTCGATCACGTGTTCGGCATCCCAGCTGAGGTATCGGAACAGCCCCCCGGGTTGCCGGCTGCGGCACACATACCAGTTCTGGTGGGCCCAGTCGCTGTTGCCGGCGTAGAAGTTGAGCAGCATGTAGTCGATGAACCAGTCAAGATCAAGGTACTGCTCCTGCAGGGTTTCATACCTGGCGCTGTCGGCCAGACCGGAGTCGGCCAGAGTCATCATCGCCCGGTAGGCCGTGTTGTCACCGTTGACGATGGTGTAGTACTGGTGCTTGAGGACGTCGTAGTCCTCCGGCGAGCCGCCAAAGTAGTCGGCGCTGAAGTCCTCGTCGGGCTTCTCGTGAAGCTCGTACACGCCCCAGTACAGGCCGTTGATGTACAGGTGGACGAAGATGTTGTGTGGACCGATCATCCCCATCGCGGTCTGCATGTTGGCCATCCAGGCGTCGCGCGCGTAATCGCCCCTCCGGCGCTGGCTGGAGTCCGTCGAATGAACCCAGCTGTTGTTCATGTGCGCGTCGAGCACCAGGGTGTTGAACTCCTGAACCACCGAGTCCGCGTACAGCGGGAACCGCAGCTTCGGCGGCCCATAATTGTCCTTGAACAGCAGCCGCATCGACTGCTTCATGCACTTCCACAGCGTGCTGCTGGAGTTGGCGGTGCTCGTGCCGCCCTGGATGCGGACACCACAATCGACCTGGAAGCCCTCCCGCCCGTCCGCGTAGATCAATTCCGCGGAGACCGGACGCTCCCAGGCAAGGCCTTCGTCCAGCTTGTTCGAGTAGATGCCAACCCTCGGGTCAAACCAGTTGGAGGTGGGCATCACCAGCGACACCGAGGGCAGGGCGGTCAGAGCAGCCATCAACTCGCCGCTGTAACGGGAGTCGGTGATCACTCGCGGATCCATCTGGTAGTCGGCGGGAACCCAGGTATCGCTCGCCCCGGCAACCGGCAAGGACGGATCATTACCCCAGTGGTCGGGGAATCCTCCCGGGAGGGCGGGCTGCTGAAACACCGCACCGGGAAAGAGATACGTGTGGGTGTCAGTGTTGGTCGGCAGATGATCGGCCTTGAACGCCGCGGCCCGCAGCGTCGTGGTCGTGCTGATCGCAACCGGACCGCTATACACCATGCCGGTCGTCTCGCTCACCGGGCTGCCGTCCGTCGTGTACCGGACCGTGGCTCCGGGTGTCTCCGTGGTGATCTGCACCGCAACCGGAGTATCGTAGAAGCCGCGATTGAAATCGAACTTGGTGTCCGCCACGTAACCGGCGTAACCTGCCCCGTTCATGGCCTTCGGGCTCGCCGGCGAGAAGTACCGGAATTCCCCGGCCTGGTACTCGCCCTCGCTCGCACCCTGGACCCACAGCTCGGGCATGAAGATCAGGTCCGAACTCAGGTCCAGGTCGCTCGAGCTGTAGTTCATGCCGTGGATGGCCAGCACGTTCTGGCCCGCCCGGAGCGCGCCGGCAAACGCGGTGATGTCAAACTCGTCGTAGACGCTGGGAAGCGCGGTGTGCGAACTCTTGGCTCTCGAGTTGAACGCCAGCGTGTTGGCCGCGTTCGAGGTCTTCAGCAGGTAGGTACCGTTCAGGTAAACCGCGAACGCGTCGTCGTACTTCATCTTGAGGGTCAGCTTGGTCACCGTGAGCGGACCGTCCACCGTGAAGGGAATGCGAATGTAGATGGTGAACTTGCCCTGGTTGTAGATCAGCGGCTCGACGTCTCCGTCGGAGGCGATCAGCGGGTCGTAGGTGCCGGCGCTGTTACGCTCATACCCAATGCCGGTGTGGGCCTGCGTCCAGGCGCTTTCCGCCGGATAGTCCGTGGCCGTCCAGGCCAGGCCCAGATCGGACGCGGGCACCAGGTAGCGGCAAGCGGCACCCGGCCCGATCAGCTGGATGGTCGTCGGCAGGGTCTCGGCCCGCAAGCCATACGAGGCCCGGGCCTTCTGCTTGGGATACGCCGGAGCGAACGCCGACGCGACGACCAGGCCGTCCGGTTTGACCAGGGCAAGGTACTCGCCACTGGCATCGAGCTGAAAGTTGGTGTGCAGCTCGCCGTTGAGGCCGACTCGGTTCTGTCCCGACGCGAAGACAACCAGGTGCTTGAAAGCGTCGAGCTCTACCTCCGGAAACCGCCATTTGGTCGCGACCGCAGGATCGTCGGTGAGATACCAGCCCCCCAAGTTGACAGCGGAAGAGCCGGAGTTGTAGATCTCGATCCAGTCGGACCAGTCGCCGTGGTCATCGGGCAGAACACGGTTGTCCTCAGCCATGAACTCGCTGATGAACACGGCGCTCGGTCCGATATCCAGGCCAAGGCAGTTCTGGAACAACCCGAAATCGACCTGGTCCACGTCGCCGTCCTGATCCAGATCGGCGAAGCCGCAGGCGGCGGCGGGTGGGCCCAGCGCGGGCCCGGTCACGCAGCCGACGAAAACGTCCAGGTCCGCCGCGTCAATCCTCTGGTCGCCGGTCGCCTCGCAGGTGGAGCACGCTTCGCCCGATGCCAGCACCGGCCGTCCGCAAGCGACGCAGACTCCGAGCACGAGCAGTGATAGCCGGAAGCAGACACGGCCAGCCACCCTTGGATCCATCGACGTTGTCTCCGCGACTGTGGCCCCGCCGCCATCCAACTTTCGGACAGCGCCGCGCCCACACCTATTATACCCCCACGGCCGACCTGGTCGCCCCAATCCCCCGGGTCGTCGCGGCCAGGCAGCCCCTGGGATCATGACCCCGCCCCTCGCCTCACCTCGTCCCGAACTGGCCGCGGTCGGATCAAGCCGGCGCGACCGCCTGTCCGAATCGAGTGCGGCATGCCGTCCGCTGGTCAAAGGCTCGGTTGCGGACCGGCCCTTGACCCACCCCCCCTTGGAGGTACAGATCGCCTACGGACGCTCGGCCACACAATCCGGCCGAAGCGCCTGGGACCATGCGATCGCCGGACCCGTGTAGCAGTTCGTGAACGCCTGCAGATCCACGGCGTCGATGTCGCCGTCTCCCGCAGCGTTCTCGCCGTCGCGGTCCAGGCAAGCGCATTCGGCGGGGGCGCTGAAGCCGCTGCCGCTGAAGCAGACCTGGAACTGCCCGAAATCGGCTTGGTCCACATCGCCATCATTGTCCCGATCGGCAAACACCGCCCCGCAGACATCGAGCGGTGTCTTGACCGCCAGCCCGCCCCCGAGTACGTCGCCGACCAGCCGGAACACCTGGCGGTAGCCCCGGGTGAACGAGAGGGTCTCGTCACCCTTGGCGGCGAACAGCTGCAGGTACGAACTCCCAGTGCCTTCCCGCTGGATCAGCTCGATCGGGTACTCGCCTGGCGCGGGGAAGGTCACCAGCACCGAGTGGACGGTGGCTCCGGCCAACTGCGACTGGACACAGACCGGGCTCGATGGATCGCAAGCCCCACCGATCTCCAGTTGGGTCCCGATCGTGAACTGGCAGTCGTCATCGTGGGCGACTACGAAGGTGTAGGGTCCAGCCTCGGGAATCACCAGCACGCCGATGGACCGACTGACAAAGTTGTCGTCGTCCAGGTTGTTGACCGCCGGATCATCGGTCGGCCAGGGCACCTTGGGCCAGTCACGCCATCCGCCGCCGCTGCCGCTGCCCCCGCCGCCGGTTCCCGGATCGCCCATGCTGATCGCGTAGTACCGACCCTGGGCATCCCCGACCACGGCCGGGCCCTGCAGAAGGGTGATGGCCTCGGCCAGACTGGCGGTCATACCAGGCCGGTAGAAGACCTTGAACGTGCCCTGGCCGGTCAGATCGACGTTGTCGTACAACAGGTAATAGGGCTGCACGGTGGTACTCTGTGCGCCCAGGGTAGGTCCCGTGCCGTCGTCATTCCACACCCCGCCGGCGTAGATCTCCATTCCATCCTCGCCGGGCACGCCAGCGTCGTAATCGTTGGGCTCGTCCGTGTTCCAGAGGCCGCCGGAGCCGACATCGCCCGTCGGCACCGCACTGCCATCCAGCCACTTGAAAGTGCCCTCGGCCGTACCCAGGAGCGCGCCCAGGTTGACGCCGTCCAGCGAACTGACCCCGTCGGCGTCGGTGCCCGGCAACCACAGGTCGGCGTGGCTGCCAATGACCGTGCCGACATACCGGTCGATCGGCGGCTTCCAGTCGCCGGTGGCGCCGTGGAAGGCGGGCAGGTTGCCCTGGTAGTTGGCCATGTAATGCACCCGGGCCTCGTCCCAGGTCATGCTCCCGACCCGCTCGACGTACATGCCGTTGGGGGCCATTCGCTGGGCGATACGCAGATCGGGCGGCTGAACCGCCAGCGTGATCTTGTGGAGCATCGTCTTGGCCGGCGAGCAGTTATCGATGAGCCGCAGATAGGCGACATAGTCACCCATCGACAGGCCGGTCGTGTCGAAGCTGAGCGTCAGGGTGTCGCTTTCGCCAGCGGGAATCGGCTGGGCCGGGGCGGTCTTGTCGATCGAGAGCCAGCTTACCGTCGCCGGCACCTTGTTCTCGTCCAGCAGGGTCACCGTGTACGAGGTCGGATCTCCTGACACCCCGGTGTTCGTGATCGCGACCGTCGCGTTGGCCGGCTTCGAGCCGGACTCGATGCCGGTGGCGGTGGTTGCGCTGGGCGTCATCGTGAGCCGGCAGGGCACCTGGGGGACGACCACCAGGCCGTACATGTTGTAGTTGCCCGCATTCTGCTGCCTGAGGGTAATGGTCGAGCCGGCGGTGAAGGTCTGTTGGTAGACGGTGAAGTACTGGTTGGGGTTGCCGTCCAGGCCGCCAGTCCCGCGCAAGGTGATGTTGGCCGGCGTGCTGCCTTCGTCGATACCGATGAAATCCGGCTGCCGCAAGCCATCCCTGTCGGGCGACAGCCCGGTATCGAGCTGGAGCCATCCCTCGTTTGCCACCCAGGGCATCGTCCCAGTCGTGCCGCTGCCGAGCGTGGGCGGATCGGTGTTGGTGGCGGTGGCATCACCGACCCGATTGTCGATCAAGAGATAGGCCAGGACGTCGGAGGCGACGGTCACGTTCAGCTGTACCGTGGCGTTGTCGCGGTTGGACTGGAGGGTGGATACATACTCACCCCCGAGCAGGTAGGGTGGCAGGCCCGGGCGGACCGCCCCGGTGTTGGCCAGCGTTCCGGTCGCGTCGAATCTCGCGCCCATGTACCTGTGATTGCGGTCGATCAGGGCGAAGACGTAATCGGTGAAGTACACCACCGTGTTGGCGAAGTCGTTCTCGCGCTGGGCGGTGGGCCCGATGCCGCCGGGCGCCCCGTCGGAGTTGAAGATCGAGACATAGGTGATGGCTCCGATCGCCAGGGTCACCGTGTGGACCGTTGTTCGACCGCAGCTATCGACGAACTTGACGTAGGCCGTGTACCTGCCGGCCGGAAGACCGGTGGCGTCGAAGCTGAGGGTCAACGTGTCGCTGCCGCCGCCGGGAACCGTCCCACCGACCTTGTCGAGCGTGAGCCAGTCCCAGTCATACGCATTCAGATTGGCGTCACATTCGGCCACCGTGTAGGTGGCCGGCAGGTTGGCCGCACCCACGTTATCGATGGTCTGCGTGATCGGGGCCGGACTGGTGCCGTCAGGCAGGCCGACGGCCAGCGTCTCGGTGGGGATGGACAGGTCGCATTCGGCCCGCGGCGTGACCACCAGGCCGTACATGTTGCCGCCGAACGGCGGACCCGGCTTCAAATGGATCACCTCGCCGGCCAGGAACTCCTTGCGGTAGATCACGTAGGCGTTCTGGACACTCTTGCCCGGTCCGGGGACCAGATTCGTGGTGGTAGTCGCCCGGAGCGCGAAGTCCGCGATCGAGCCGCCTTCGTCGATGCCGACGTAGTCGGGCTGCGCGTTTCGCGCCGGCATCTGGGCGCGGTTCGCGTAGTCCCAGGTATTCATCCGCCGCCACCCATCGGTCAGGACCCAGTCCATGCTCGCGGGCCCGATCACCGCGGGGTCGGTGTTGATGCTGTCGCCCGTCCGGTTGTCCACAAGCAGGTAAGCGGTGACGTCCTGCTGGTTGAGCGTCACTTCCATCTGGAATGAGCCGTTGTCCTTGTTGTCATTGCGGGTGCTGACGTATTCGCTGCCGGGCACGGTCAGGTAGGTGGGTAATCCGGCCACGATACTGCCCGCCGCGGGATCACCGGTCGACAAGGTCAGATTGCCGGCCGAGGTGAACACGGCGCCCTTGTATTGGTGGGTGCGGTCCGTGTAGCAGAATACCTCCTCGCCGAAGGGAACGACGACGCCAGTCTGGTCGTTCTCCCGTTGGGAGCTGTACGTGCCGCCGTTGGTGATCGGCCCGTCGGAGCCGGAATCGGTCACCGAAAGGATTAGCTTGGTCGCATCCAAAAGAACCAGGTTCACCCTGACCAGATGCGCCGTGGCCGGAGCGCAGGTACTGGTCACCTGCACGTAGGCCGTGTAGGCGCCGGGCGACAGGCCCGCGATGGCGTAGTTGACGGTCACCGTGTCGGTTGCTCCGGGGGCCAGCGGGCTGGCCGGCGCCGTCTTGCTGAGCGAGATCCAGCTCACGTCGCCGGGTGTCGTGGCGTCGATCATCTCCTGGGCCGTGTAGGAGACCGGGCCGGCGTCGCCGTAGGCCGTGAGGGTGATGGGCGAGCCCGCCGGGTTGGTGCTGTTGGCGAAACCTTGTGCCGAAACGGACGAGGGCGACACGAGCAGCGCGCAGACCGCTGCTCGGGGATTCGGCACCACGACCAGGCCGTACATGTTATTGCCCGTGGCCTGCTCCTTCAGGTTGATCACCGAACCGGCGCTGAAGTCCTTCCGGTAGACGGTCGCGAACTGGTTGAGTCCTTCGCCGGGGCCATACGCCAAGCCTCCAGGGGTGGTCGCGTGGGGTCGAGCCGAGAAGTCGGTGATCGACGAACCCTCGTCGTAGCCGACGAAGTCCGGCTGACCGTTCGGCGACAGGCCGGTGTTCACCTGGACCCAGCCGTCGTCGGCCACCCAGGGCAGCAACCCGGTGCCACCGCTGCCCAACGCGGGGGGAAGCGTGTAGCCGCCGTTGCCATTCCGGTTGTCAATGAGGAGGTAAGCGGTGACGTTCTGTGCTCCGATGGTCACGTTGATACCGAACGGCGCGGCATTGTCCCGGTTGGTGTTGAGGGAAGCGACGTACTCGCCGCCCACCAGGTAAGGCGGCATGATGCCGATCGTGTTACCGGTCGTGGAGAGCAGGCCGGTGGCCGAGTTGAATCTCGGGGCGTTGTATTCGTGGGTGCGGTCGGTGTAGCAGGGAACGTCCTCCCCGAAGAGCACGATGCCCGGATCCACCGGGGGCAGAGCGGCATAGTAGCCGAGGTCGTTCTCCCGCTGGGTGGTGACCCCGTTCAGAACCGGCGCATCCGAACTGACGTCGGTCACATAGGAAATGAGCTGTGCGTTACCGCCGAGCGGGATGGCCAGGATGAGGGCGGCGGCGCCGCAAGCCAGACGACACCGACTGATCCGGATCTGCGAACCCTTGGAGCGCATAACTTCCTCCTTCCGTCTGTAGATATGGCCCCGCGTTCTTTGCGAGGTTTCTGCTTCGACCCGATCTGGCCACGCTCAAGAGGCGCGCATGCGTCAGGAGCGAATCCCGAAACGGACTGTCCAGAGGCAGGAAGATTGGCCTTTGTCACCCCCGAACGTGGTTTCCCGGGTTACGACTTCTGTGTTCTTCGCACCCTCTCGTGCCAAGGCAATTCTCAGGATGGGGGCGGCGTCGCGCCGCTCCGCGCTCAGCTGCGAATCTACGCTCCTATGTACCGCGCGCACGGGTCCAAGTCAAGGAATTTGGCGATCTGGCGGGCCGGAAGGGCGGTCTGGGCGGATTCTCTCCGGACCTGCGGCCGGTCTGCCCGACAGGTCGCGACGGCGGTGGGGCGGAGGGGGCGGTGTAGAGAATCTCTGAGTCGGGCAGGGGTGGAAGTGAATGGCCGGAAGCCGAGTTGGTCGCCCGCGACGGCGTGGTTCACGGTCCTCGGCGTTGGGTCAGGCGCCTCCCGATTTCGGGCCGCGTTCGAGTTCGAGGCAGGCTCTTTCGACGGTGAGGTGTTCGAGTTCCGTCGGATCGGGTTCGGCCCCGACGCCGGGGACATCGGGCAGGGTGACCTGGGACGGGCCCGAGAGCACGATCTCCGGGCGAGCCATGTCTTTCCGGAAGAACCGACTGCTGGGGAAGATGTCGGAGGGATACCGGATGTTGGGCAGCGAGGCCATGGCCATGCAGTGGCGTGCCCCAAGGGCGGACTCGAGCATGCCGCCGACCCAGCAAGGGACACCCGCCTGCAGGCAGAGGTCTTGGATTCTCAGTGCTGGGGTGAGCCCGCCGACGCGACAGGGCTTGATGTTGACCCACCGGCAGGCGCCGATCTCGATTGCCTGGCGGACCCGGTGCGGCGAGGTGATGCTCTCGTCCAGACAGATCGGCGTCTCGATCTGCTTCTGCAGGGTCGCATGGTCCACGAGATCGTCGTGCATGAGCGGCTGTTCGATCATCGCGAGGTGGAAACGATCGAGCCGCCGGAACATATCTACGTCCTTGAGCGAGTATCCGCTGTTGCAGTCGATATGGAAGACCGTCTTGGGGAACGTCCGGCGGACGGCATCCACCATGTGCAGATCCCAGCCGGGCGCGTATTTCAGCTTGACTCGCTTGAAGCCCGCCTTGACGGCTTCGTCGATCATGGCCAGCAGGGCGTTGATCGTTTCCATGGCTCCGAAGTCGGCGCCGACATCGACGGCTCCGCCCCGCCCGCCGATGGCCTGCCAGAGCGGCCGTGCGGTCAGGCGGGCGTGCAGATCCCACCAGGCCATGTCCAGGGCGGCCTTGGCAAAGAAGTTGCCCTTAAAGCACGAAAGCAGTTCCTGGAGGGTTTCACCGGTATCGATCTCCCGGCCGAGCAGAACCGGAGCCAGGACCTCGCGA
This sequence comes from Phycisphaerae bacterium, assembly GCA_018003015.1. NCBI lineage: Bacteria > Pseudomonadati > Planctomycetota > Phycisphaerae > Phycisphaerae bacterium. The sequence continues at coordinate 27,497 of JAGNEZ010000017.1, forward strand.
ACGGTCAGGAACACGCCCGCGGAGTACTCCGGACCGTAGGTCGGGAATCGGAACGGCTGCGACTCCCCCCAGCCGTAGCTGCCGCCGGAAACCAGCTTCACGACCACGGAACCGACCGCGTCATCACTGCCGTAGGCAGTGCGGAACGGGTAGACCAAAGGCATCTTCAGCCGGTAGATCTTGATCGCGTCTATCGTGGGCACGACCGGCATACGCTATCCTTCCCGCGGCAAGGCAACGAGTTACGAGAATCCTCACTCGCGATCCACAGGTCCGTGTTCCGGCTGGGGGATCGCCTTCCGTCCCGCGGCGCTGACGTCGATGGCATGGATCCCTCGCTTCAGGGCCGGCGAGTCCTTCGCGAAAGTGACCTTGCCCTTCTCGTACTCGGTCAGCATCGGGTCCGCGAGGAGCCAGCTGTCGCCCGATTCGACCTTCAGTTCGCCGGTCGTCTGATAGTCCTTCATGGTTTCCATTTTCACGTCGCCCTCGGCGCTGAACAGGACGTTGTGCTTGGCCGTGGTGATCGCGCCGACGTTGGTGACGGTCAGGTCCTCCAGCCGGCAGTTCTCGGCCATGTGGAGGGCGGCGGCGCCCTGGAAAGCGCCGGCCCGAAGCCACCGGCCACCAGCGGCGTGTTGGTGATCGACAGGGTCAGTCCGCGGAGGGTGATGTCTCTGGCCGGTGCGTCCGGGCGGCCGTTGACTTGGATGATCGACTCCATGGCCGGGGCCATGACCTCCGCGTGATGCATGTCCTCGCCGGGCAAAGAGCCTATCTCACTTGGGAGTGTGGGACAGGCTTCCACTCTGTTCCATGACCGGCAAGATGCCGGTCCTACACCGCGCGGGATAGGCTCTGTGGCATCGTGGACCTCCAGAGGGGCGCTCACGCCTGACGCAGGGTGACCTCGATCGCCGAGCCTTCGGTGACGGCCAGTTCATGCTCGAGAACGAGCCGCACATCCGTTTCGGTCTGCTGAACTTCGGCGGCAATCGCTTGACCGGCGGCGGTCACGGTAGCCTTGACCGGGGCCTTGTCCGGTACGGCGAAGACCAGCTCGCTGACCTTCAATCGCCCGTGGCGAACCTCGATGCGGGCGGTCTGCTCCTTGTCCTTGCGCTGCTGCATGAACAGGCCCCAGCCTTCGGGGGCGGTGTAGAACGAACGATGGTCCTCCGGCTGCCACCTGGGCTTGAAGCCGAGGATGCCCTTCGGCCCTTCGAGCACGAGTCCCTGGCTGGCGATGAGGAGCGACCACGAGCTCATCGCCCGGGCGTAGAATTTGCCGCATTCCAGCTCGTTGTAAGGATTACCGCCCGGGCCCGAGTTGAGGCCGTCACGGCGCCGGCCGTCATAGCGGCTTCGTGCCATGCGCACGATCTTCCTCGCGTCGTCGATCAAGCCCTCGTAGACCATCGCCCCGGCGGCGGCGTACTCGATACCGGTCCAGACCTCGTCCGCGTAGAGAATGAACGGGTCAGGCCGCCCGCCTTTGGGCCAGGTGCAGATGATCAGCCCGCCCTCGTCATCGGGCACGTACCGTCGCGGGATCTGCTTGAAGCCTTCGAGCTTCTCGCGGAAGTTGTACTTGGCGACCGCGGCAAGGGCGCTCTTGACCCGATCGACCGGGAACAGGTAACCCAACCCAAGCATGTGGGCCCACCACTGGCCGAGGAGCTGATCGGCGTGGCAGCCGGTGTTGTAGTCGTGGGCCGGCTTGGCTTCAGGGGTCTGGATGTAGTATTCGCCGTTCCAGAGCTTCTCGTTCTGGGTCTTCATTCCCGCTTCGCGCACCAGTCGCCAGCGCTCGGCGCTTGCGGTGTCGTTCATGATCAAAGCCAGTTTCTCGCCGGCGGCCAGTGCGCCCAGATACTGCGAGCCGATGAACGTGTTCTCGCCGGAGACGGCCGTATCGTAGGTGTTCCACTGGTGCCCGTGGGGCGTGCCTTCCTTGTTCTTGTCGATAGCCTGAACGATCCAGTCCACGGCCTTCTTGACGCCCGGCCAGACCTGATCGAGGAACTTCCTGTCCGGGCTGAGCTGGTACTCGCGCAGGGCGGCCTCGATGCAGGCGCAGTGCCCGTCGATGAAGGCGTCGTGCGGCCCGTGCTCGCGGTGCGACGTCTGCCCGTTGGCATGCAGGAAGGTGACGAAATTGGAGACCCGCATGTTCTGCCCGACGGCTGGGAAGAGCCGGGCGTGGGTCTGGGCGTAGTTCCAGACGTGCGTGCAGTTGAGCGGGCAGCAGCCGTAGCTGCCCTCGAACCCGCCGAAGTAGCCGTCCTCTGACCAGAAGCAGGTCGGGCCGCGGAGGATGGCGACCTGCGAGGTCATAGCATCGATGAACTCCTCGGGCAGGTTGGACTGGTAAACGGTCTGGTGATAGAGCCGGGTTCGCTCCCAGAGTGCGTCGAGGTTCGTGGCCAGGTAACCGGCGACAGCGGAGGCGTCGGCCCAGCGCCGGGTGTAGAGGTTTCCCGCATGCTGGAAGCGCCGCACATTGGGGAAGTGCCAGGTGATGGCGAAGGTTACCGTGCGGGACTCGCCGGCCTGGAGTGTGAAGGGGACCCCGAGCGCGGCGTTGATCGTCTCGCCGGCCTTGCTCACGGCCTCCTTGTCGGCGACCTTTGCCGGGTTCCCCATGAATGTGGTCAGTTCTTCCCCGTACCTCCAGGCGGGAAGTGCGGCCGCAGTGGGGTCGAAGGCCGTCAGGGCCATGGTTCCCCAGCCGGTGTCACCGGGCACCATCCGCTCACCGGCCTTGAGCGGTTCGGGACGTGCGGCGGCCAGGAGGGCGCTGCCGAAGCTCCAGGGCAGCCGCGGGGCCAGTGCCAGAATGATGCGTCCCTTGCCGAGCGGTCCTTCAATGACCAGGGGATCGCCGCCCGGCGTCGTTGTCAGGACGCGATATCCCCGCTCGACGGTGCAACCGCCCAGGCGGGTGTAGCCCGAGACTCTCCATTCAGCGGCGGGGGCCTGGAGCGTGTCGGGGGCGTCCCTGGTCGGGACCGCGCCGGTACCGGCCGCCAGCGTTGCGTCCTCGGCGCCCTTGAAGGTCACGCCGATGGCCTTGGCGACGACGGCTGCGGCGCTGGCCTCGCTCAGCAGGGCTTCCGGCGGGACGTCGGAGAAGATGATCCGGTCCACGTTGATGTGGCCCCAGGCATCGGACCGGCGATCGACGACCTCGATCACGGCCTCTTTGCCCTTGAGATCGCCCACATCCCAGCCCGCGGCATCGAGGGTCTCGTCGTTCTTGCCGGTGGCGGTGCGAACCACTTTCTTGTCCACCAGCAGGTTGATGCAGGTTTCTTTGGGGTGGTGCCCACCGCCGATCAGGAAGCCGATGTAGCGGCGTTCGATCTTAAAGGGCTTGGAGGTGGCCGTGCCCTGGGTGGCATCGCCGCCGAGGTAGGTATTGATCAATCGCTTGCCGGTGAAGCCGCTCACCCGCTGCTGGTTCGCTTCGGTGCCGCGGGAGGGTGCGCTGCCGAAGGCGGCGCCGTTGACCGTCCAGCCCTCGTAGGTGTCCTTCTCGAAGTCCTCGAAGACCGTCGCGACGGAGGCGAAATCGCTGGCGGCGGCGCGGAGCTTGGCCAGGTTGTCGAAGAAATCGCTGGACACGCCGTCGACCAGGACAATGCCACCGTCGGACGCGATCCGGGCGATCGGCTCGGTGATCTGTCGAGTGAGGCTCGAAGCCCCGGTCAGCCAGAGCATCTCCTGGCCTGCGACCTCGAGGCCCTTGGCGTCGCGGACCTTGACCGGGCCGGACGCGACCGGATCGGCCGACTTGTCCATGGCCACGCTCACCAGGCCCCGATCGCGGACCACGCGGTTGCGATTGCCGCCGTATTTCCCGTACTTGACGCCCCGAATGCCGCCGTCCCCACCGCCGCCGACGGCGTTCTGCATGGCGGCGAAGAAGGCCGTTTCGACCGCGTCTTGGCCGGTGTTCTTGGCGATCAGTCGGAAGATGGCGCAGGGGATCGATGAGTTGGCGGCGTCCAGGGGGATCATCGGATTGGCCGCTTCGAGCAGGACCTCGATGGGCAGAGCCCGATCGCGGAAGGTCAGCCGGGCAATCGGGTAGCCGCCCTCGTACTCCAGGGATTCGACCGGCTTGAGCGAGCCGTCCTCGGTGGTCTGGAGTACGCGGGTGATGACCTTGCCGTCCTTGCCGCGAGCTCGAACCGCGAAGAAGCTGTCCGGAATGCGATGCTCGGTGAAGTTGTTGAAGATCTGCCAGACGCCCAGCTCACCCTGTCCGTTCAACCAGATGCTGCCGGTGCCGATGCCGCCGATCGGCATGGCGACCGCCTCGAGATTCTTCCCCTTGTAGACCCGCGCCGGGGTCAGCGGATACGTGCGCGAGCCGGTGAGCTTGGCCGGCAGGGCAAGCGACTTCTCCATGAGGTTCTCGGCTCGCGTGTACTCCTCGGCCACGGCCAGGGCCGCGACGCCCGCGGTGAGCTTCTCCATGAACTCGCGGCGGCTCATTTCGGTCGACATCGGCGCTCGGCAACGCCCACCACAGCATCGGCCTTGTCCGGACATGATTCGCTCCTCTCGAACGGTACGACGGTTCCACACCAACGCGGCCACTTTACCTTGGCGTATTTCCCCGATCAAGGTACTGAAATGCGACAGTCCCTGGGGGTCCTGCCTCCGCGCTCCGCCCCGGCGGCCTCGCCCGCCGGGCATGGAGGCCGCAGCATGGGCCCTCGAGAACCCGGGGGTGGGGTTCAGGTCGCGGGCTGTTCCCGATGGCATCTCGGTTGGGCGCCATGCCGCTTCCGCCGCCTAGGCCTTATCCGCCGGATGCACCCACGGCTTCCGATACGGCCGCTTGAGCAAGCCGTTCGCCTCGTCGTCACCCACGACCTTGCCGGCCTTGGCATCCCAGGTCAGCGGGCGGCCGAGCTTCATGGACAGGTTGGCCAGGATGCAGGAGGCGGTCGAGATGTGGCCTTCCTCGATGTCGGCCACCGGCTTGCCGCGTGAGGCGATGGCCGCGAGGAAGTCCTTCATGTGCAGGCGTGTGGCCGGTGCCGCGTTGAGTTCGATGGCCTTTTCGTTGACGTCCTCGGGGTACTGGTCCTTTTCGAAGACGCAGTCCTTGTGGACCGACGGTTCGTTCTTTCCCTCCGGGTAGAAGTCGTAGCTCATGGTGCTGGCCTTGAGTGTACCCTTGTCGCCGTAGAGGAACAGCGCCCAGGGGTACTTCGGGTCGGTCGGATTGCCCCAGGTGCGATGCGTCCAGGCGCAGGTCAGGCCGTCGTACTCGAAGGTGGCCGTCTGGGTGTCGGCGATGTTGGACTTGCCTTCCTTCTGGACCAGGATCCCGCCGGTCGAGGTGATTCGCTTCGGCCAGGCCAGGCCCAGCATCCAGCGGACGGTATCGTACATGTGCACGCACATGTCGCCGGTGATGCCGTTGCTGTACTCGGTGAACGTCCGCCACCAGCGTACGTGGGGGATGCCGTCGTACGGCCGGAGTGGTGCCGGGCCGGTCCACATCTCGTAATCGAGGTGGTCGGGAACCGGCTGGACCGGCGGGTTGCCATTGGCCCGCATGTGGTAATAGCAGCACATCTCCACGTGGCCGATCTTGCCCAGCAGGCCGGCCTCGACCACGTTCTTCTTGGCGTCGATCAAGTGGGGGGTGCTCTTGCGTTGCGTGCCGACTTGGACCACGCGCCGGGTGCGGCGGGCGGCGGCCACCATAGCGGCGCCTTCGGCCACGTCCACGCTGATTGGTTTCTGCACGTACACGTCTGCCCCGGCCTCGACGGCCGCGATCATGGCCAGGGCGTGCCAGTGGTCGGGTGTGGCGATCAAGACGATATCGAGGTCCTTCTCCTTGAGCATCTCACGATAGTCACCGTAGGCTCGGGGTTTCTTCTTCGAGATCTGGCGCGTGGCGACCATCTCGGCCGCCTCATCGACCTGTTTCTTGTCCACGTCGCACAGGGAGACAATGTTGACCGGAGAGACCTGGATGAGGCGGAACAGGTCGGACTTGCCATACCAGCCGGTGCCGATGAGCCCGACGCGAAGCCCCGCCTTCGGCTCCGCGCCCTGGACGAAGGAACCGCTGAATGCACTGACCGCCGACGCGGCCGCACTCGTCCTCAGGAAATCGCGACGATTCATGGTGATCCTCCGGTCAAAAAGATACGGGAGGCAGAATAACGTGCGTTTTCCGGCTTGGCCAGCGGAACTGGCTCGTGAGCTTCGCGGCCCGTCCTGCGGATCAGGACGCTGGTGCTTGGGGAGCGGCTTTCGTTTCCCACCGGCCTCGTTTCTCGGTCTCCGGCTTTGGGCTCGGAGCCGCCTGGATTATCATACCGCCAGGACAGAGGGAGGACGTGCGCACTCATGAAATCGACTTGGCCTGCTCCGATCGTCTTGTTGAATCTGGTCACCTTCGCCGTTGCCGGGGCGGCGAGTCAGACGGAACGGGGTGCACAGGCGGGTGCGTCTCGGCTTCCGAAGCCCAATCTGATTTTTGTCCTGGCGGACCAGCTCCGGTACCAGTCCTGCGGCTTTGCCGGCGACTCGAGGGCCAGAACGCCCCACCTCGACAGGCTGGCCAGCCAGAGCGTTGTGTTCCGCAACGCCATCTCCGGCCATCCGGTCTGTGCGCCTTACCGGGCCTCACTGTTCACCGGCAAATACACGACGTCCACCGGGATGGTGATCAACGAATTGCGCATGAATCCCAACCACGAGTGCCTGGCCCATGTGCTGGCCCGGCACGGGTACGACACGGCCTACATTGGCAAGTGGCACTTGTGGGCCAACGAGCTGGGGAACCACTACGACCCCAAGAACTCGTTTACGCCGCCGGGGCCTTACCGGTTGGGTTTCGATGGGTTCTGGGCGGCCTACAACTTCCACCACGAGTACTACAAGGCCTACTACCACACGAACAGCCTGGAGAAGATTCCGGTCAACGGCTATGAGCCTGATTTCCAGACGGAGATGGCCGCCGGCCTGATCGATCGCTTTGCCCGCTCGGAGAAACCCTTCGCTGTGTTCCTCTCCGTCGGCACGCCGCACGATCCCTGGGGGCAGGACAACGTGCCGCCCGAGTACTACGCCATGTTCGCCGACGAGGGCGGTACTCCGCGGTTCGCGCTACCGCCGAACTACAAAACGGAAAACGACCCGTACGCTGACGACTGGGGGCGATACAGAGGGCCGGACGAGCGCCGGAGGATTCCAGCGATGATGCGCGGCTACTACGCCATGACCGCCAATCTCGACTGGAACCTCGGCCGGCTGCTCAAGGCGATCGACGACGCCGGGATCCGGGACCGCACCATCCTGGTGTTCACTTCCGATCACGGCGAGATGATGGGCGCCCAGGGTCGGCGGGCCAAGAACATCTTCTACGAAGAGGCGATCCGCGTGCCATTTCTCGTGCGCTGGCCGGGCAAGACACCGGCCGGCCAGTCGAGCGACGCCTGCCTGAACACGCCGGACATCATGCCGACGCTTCTCGCGATGGCCGGCTTGCCCATTCCCGCCAAGGTCGAGGGCATGGACCTCAGCCACTGCGCGTTCGGCCGGTCGGGGCCCGAGCCTGAGGCGGCATTCCTGCAGAACACCGGGGCGTGCGCGATCTGGCAGGATGGCTACGAGTGGCGAGCCCTCCGCGACAAGCGGTACACCTACGCCATTTATCGTAAGGACCGCAAGGAACTGCTGTTCGACCATGTGGCCGATCCGTATCAGCTCCGGAACCTGGTCACCGACGCCGAGCAGGCCCCGACGCTGAATCGCTTCCGGGCCCTGCTGAAGAAACGGATGAGCGAGTTGGAGGACACCTTCGAGGCCAGCAGCTGGTACCGTGACCACTGGGTGAAGGACCGGATCATTCTTCGGGTGCGATAGGCCCGGACGACAGATGGGAGTGGCTCGCCGGCGGTGAGGCCGTGCGTCGCCAGCTCACCACGGACACGGCCCTGGGATCCGTTTGATGAACGCGGACAAATTGGGGATGTCCGGCTGGCCGGATTCGCGCCAGAACTGAGGCTGGCCGACCTCGGCGAAGAGTTCGCGGCCGAGCGTCTTGGCGGGGTAGAGGCGGCCCTCCGCGTGGCCGTCGAGGAACGCGATGCCGGCCCGGCCCTCGGTTCGCCCGCTCTTCGAGGTGAGCGCGTGCCGGGTCGCGATGCGATCGATGCAGTTGAAACTCCCGTCGGGGTAGTTTCGGTTCGTGTGGTAGAACGGGTGGTCCTCGAACATGGTCATGAACCGCGAGGGCTGGAAGATGACCTTCTGACCGGCGGTGAACGAGACTCGTCTGTGGCCGCCGGGTAGTTGGTTGTTGAGCGAGTCGGCCACGTAGACGAAGCTCTGGAGGTTCTCGGGCGTTCGGTAGCCGATGTAGGCGTTCATCGAGTAGCTGAGCCGGCCGTTGCCCCCGCCGCCGACATCGGTGTCGTCCGCCGGGCCGGGCCGGTCGGAGGGGCAGACGTAGACCGCGGCTTGCTTGACGTACTTGTACAGTGTGCCCTTGCCCGGCGTGTCGGCGACGAACTCGGGATCGAGGTGGTAAGGTTGCCGGTACGCGGGCGCGTACTGCAGGGCTACCTGCCGGTCGCGGGGCCCGTCCCAGGTCACGCCCGGGGGCCGCGGCCACTCCTGGCCGAACAAGGCCTGCATCCAGAACAGGCCGTGCGTACCCGGAAGGGCCTTTTCGCCACCGACGTAGAGGAGCATGCCGGTCATGAGCTGCCGGAGGTTTGATCGGCAGCTGACGCCATAGGCCTGCTGTCGTGCGTGGGAAAAGGCTGGGAGGAGGATGGCGATCAGGAGGGCGATGATCGCGACCACGGCCAGCACTTCGATGAGGGTAAACCCCGATCGCGGCCATGAGCGGTTGCCCGGGGTGGCGCGAGTCCGGCACAGATCGCGGGGGATAGAATGCGGTTCCTGATGCATGATTCGAGGCTTTCGAAGCGGTTGACCCGACTTCACCTTTGCCGCCGGGGCTCGTCGCTACCTGTTATGTCACCCTGGCCGGACGGAAAGTTCGCTTGTTCCCTTTGATCATAGTTCGAAGGGCGTATGATTCCGGGGCAACGGTCGCGTTCTTCTCGCAGGATGAAGGAGAATGATCGGCAGGACCAATACGCGAATGGGGGAATAGGGGGGCGCTCGATGGGCGTCATCCTCGGGCAATCAGCGATTCGGCCAGGATCGCGTCTATCCGGCTTTGAATGCGTTAACCCCAATAATATCAAATGATTACCATCGCCGAGCAAGCCGGGAGGACTTCCTCAAGGGTGCCTCGTCGGGGTTGTGAGGTTTTTCCGCCCCCCGATTTGATGTTTGGTTATTGTTAGGGTATACTAGATGATGCGTCACGGCCCAGGTCCTCTGGCTTGATGGGCATGTTGGGAGGATGCGGGTCATGGAGATCGAACCACAAAACTTGTCTGGCGACGGGGAGGAGATCGCGAGCATACCGGCCGGGTGGCCGCAAGAGATCGAGGCCGGGTGTGTTCGGCTGGACCCGGTGGCCGTCCTGCGGGCCAACGGGCGGAGTTTCGCCCTCCGCGTTCGCGGGGAGTCGATGATTGGAGCCGACATTCACGACGGTGACGTGGTTGTCGGGGAGTTCACGCCCGAGGCTCGACCCGGGGCCATCGTCATCGCTCTCATCGACGGCGAATCCACGCTCAAACGGCTGGTGACGCGTCACGGACGGCCGTACCTGGCGTCGGAGAATCCCAATCAGCCGAACCTCGTTCCGCTGGAGGAGCTGGTGATTCAGGGTGTGGCACATACTGTTATTAGGAGGATAGGATAGCGATTAGCGATCAGCATTCAGCCAGACCATTCAACCGCTGACCGCTGACCGTTGCTGACTGCTACTCATGCGTTCGATTCTCCATTTCGATGCCGATGCGTTTTTTGCCTCCGTGGAGCAGGCGGCGGATCGACGGCTGCGCGGGCGGGCGATCGTGGTGGGGGGGCTGCACCGGGGGATTGTGGCGTCGGCCAGCTATGAGGCCCGGGCGTTCGGCGTTTACACTCCGATGCCGGTAGCCAAGGCCCGCAAGCGGTGCCCGCATTTGATCGTCGTACCGCCCCGGTTCGAGTTGTATGAGCAGTTTTCGGATCATATCTTCGGTATGGCCGGCGAGGTGGCTCCGATTGTCGAGAAGCAAGGCGTGGACGAGGGCTACCTGGACCTGACCGGCACGCGGCAGTGTCTCCGGAAGGATCCGGAAGAGGTGGCCCAGGAGTTGCGAGCCAACGTCAAAGACTGGCTCAAGGTGACCATCTCGCAGGGCCTGTCCCGCAACAAGCTGCTCAGCCAGATCGCCAGCAAGCTGTACAAGCCTGACGGGTTGACGGTCATTCCGCCGTGCGAGGATCGTGAGCTGGCGTTTCTGCACCCTTTGCCGGTCAAGTGGCTGCCGGGCGTCGGGCCGGCGGGGGCGCGGTTGATGCAGTCGGCGGGCCTGACCCGCATCGGCCAGGTGGCGGACATGCCGATGGACTGGCTGAGCGAGCTGATGGGCTCGTCCGCCCGGCAGCTCCGCGATTTTGCCCGTAACATCGACAACCGGCCAGTGGTGGCCGATCGGCCGGAGGCCCTTTCCTACGGGCACCAGGAGACCTTCGACGAAGATACGGCCGACGCCGTGTTCGTGGACGCCAAGCTGCGAGCGTTGGTCGACCATGCCTTGGTGCGGTTGCGGGCGGATGCCAAGCAGGCCCGTACGGTCAGCGTCAAGATCCGCTACACGGACATGGACGAGCACCAGGGGCAGAGCAGCCTGGCCGAGCCGACCGACGTCGAGCAGGATATGTACCCTCTGCTGTCCAAGCTGCTCAAGCGATTGTGGGATCGGCGGGTAAGGCTCCGCATGGTCCAGGTCACGTTGACCAACGTCTACCATGGGTATCGGCAAATGGACCTGTTCGGCGTCAAGCAGAGGCAGCGCGACCTAGCGTTGACTTGCGAGGCAATCCGCGACCGGCATGGCCGGAAGGCCCTGATGCGGGCTCATGATTGGGTGGTGAGTAGTGGTCAGAGCAGTCAGAGCGATCTGCAACCAGCGGTCAGCGATCAGAATCAGCAATAGGCGAAGAGAGGTGAACTGGCGAAACGCCGAGGGCGCCGAGAAGCATTAGGAGTTTTAAATGGACGACCAAGATCTGGGGGCGAGAGGTGAATTCTGAAATCCGAAGCAGCTGATTGCTGCGGATTGCTGGCCGCTGATCGCAGACTGCTACTCATGTTCCTTTCGCTGCACAATCGTTCCGCTCATTCGTTCGGGTCGTCGTTGACCACGCCGGCGCAGCTGATGGAGTTCGCGGTGCGGCATGGGATGTCCGCGATCGCGTTGACCGATTTGCACGGGCTTTACGGGGTGGTGGCGTTTCAGCAGGCCTGCGAGAAGGCGGGGATCCGGCCGGTGATCGGTGCTGAACTGATGCTGCGGGACGGCCCGGCGGTGACGATGCTTGTGCGCAACTCGATCGGGTACGGCCACCTCTGCCGGCTGGTATCGACGCATCACCTGCGCGAGGAGCCGTTGGGGATTGCGGATCTGTGCGCCCATGCGGAGGGGTTGTGGTGTTTGTTGGGGAGCGGTCAGCGATCAGCGGTGAGCGGTCAGCAAGAAGGGCGAGAGGGTGCTGTGGGCAGGTTGAGGACGATGCTCAACTCGGGCGCTCTTCGTGAGGCGTTCGCGGGGTGGCTGTACGTTGAGTTGGCGATTCACCATCCCGACGATGCGGCCGAGGCCCGGCGGCGGGGGCGGACGGCGGATGAGGCGGGGGTGCCGGTTGTGGCCACGTGCGAGTCACGGTGTCCGCGGCCGGAGATGAACCCGATCCTGCGAGCCTTGGCTTCGATCGGCACCCTGACCCTATTGGGCGTCCCGCACGCGGACAAGCCGCTTGGGCGGTGGCATCTGCGCACCCCGGCGGAGATGGCGCGGCTTTTCCGTCGCCGGCCGGACGCATTGACGAACACGGCGGCCATCGCCGAGCAATGTGACTTCCGGTTTGACTTTTCGAGCAACCGGTTTCCGGCGTTTGATGCGCCCGACGGCAAGACGGCCGTGCGGTATCTGCGCGAGTTGTGTGTGGCCGGCTGCCGGCGGCGGTATGTGGATGAGCTGCCGCAGCGAGGGATCGGTGGACGGCGGCCGTCGATGGCGGAGGCTCTGAGCCGGCTGGATCGCGAGTTGGCGGTGATCGAGCAGGTTGGCTATGCGGAGTACTTCCTGGTTTTCCACGAGATCGTCTCCTACTGCCGCGGTCGGGGCATCGCCACGCTGGCCCGGGGGTCGGCGGCCGACTCGCTGGTCTGTTACGCGCTGGGTGTGAGCCACGCCTGCCCGTTCCGGTTTGACCTTCCGTTTGATCGTTTCCTCAACCCGGAGCGAGCCAAGTTCAGCAAGATGGCCGACATCGATCTGGACTTGCCCTGGGACCGGCGCGAGGAGGTCATGCGCTGGGTGTACGAGCGCTGGGGACACGATCGAGTGGCGATGATCGGGGCGGCCAACACTTACCGGGCGCGGGCGGCGGTAGCCGAACTGGGCAAGGTCTACGGTCTTCCGCCGCATGAGATCCACAAGTTTACGAGGCGATTGCCCTGGTTTGGGCGAGTCGCGGATTTCCAGGCGGGCGGCGAGGAGGAGCGGGAGGAAGCCGGAGCGATAGGCGGAGGGCCGCCGCCTCATCGTCAAGAGGAGCGTCACCGGGCGATCGCTCGCCCAGGCAGCGCGCAACTCGAGGAGCCCTACCGCACCATCCTCCGGACCGCCGGGGCACTGGAAGGATTGCCGCATCATTGGTCGATGCACCCTTGCGGGTTGGTGGTATCGCCGGAGTCGTTGACCGCGCTGGTGCCGGTGCAGCGTTCACCGCGCGGCTTGCTGGTTGCCCAGTACGACATGGACGCGATCGAGGATCTGGGCTTCATCAAGATCGACCTGCTCGGCCAGGCAGGGTTGTCCGTGCTCCGTGACAGTGTGGCGGAGATCAACCGCACCGAGCGCGAGCCGATCGATCTGGCCACGGACGTGGACTACTCGGACGACCGGACCTGGTCGATGATTGCCAGTGGCGGCGCCCGGGGTGTGCATCACATTGAATCGCCCGCCATGACCAGTCTGATTCGCCAGTGTAACTGCCGGGACATTGACGCGCTGACCGCGATTGTAGCCATTATCCGGCCGGGTGCGGCCAACCAGGGCAAGAAGGACCGGTTTGCCCGCCGCTACCAGGGGCTCGAGCCGGCGAGCTACGTGCATCCCGCGATCGAGAATTCGCTGGCGAGCACCTATGGGCTGATGGTCTTCGAAGAGCACATTCTGCAGGTGGTGGTGGATTTCGCGGGGATGAACCTCGGCCGGGCGGACGTGCTCCGTCGGGCATTGAACAAGCAGAAGCGGGAGCTGATCGCCGAGTTGAAGGGCGAGTTCTGGAGCAGCGCCCGCCGGATGGGTCGTCGCGAGGACGAGATCGCGGCGGTGTGGGACATGGTCGGCGGATTCTGCGGATTCATGTTCAACAAGGCCCACTCGGCCGAGTACGCGGTCGAGGCCTTCCAGGGCGCGTGGCTCAAGTGCCGCTGGCCGGCGCATTATCTGGCGGCCATTCTCTCCAACTACCGCGGCTTTTACGCCCAATCGCCGACATTGCCGCAAATCCTGTACGTGCTCGAGGCTCTGCGATTGGGGGTCGGCTTCCGCCCGCCGTGCGTCAATCGCTCGGGCCCGCGATTCCGCGTCGAACGAAGCGAGAGTGATGGCCGGGGGTTCATTCGCGTGCCGCTGAGTCACATTCAAGGTCTGTCCGAGGCATGGTTGGACCGCTACCACGGCGAGCGAGAACGAGGCCTGTTCATCGACCTGGCGGATTTCATTGAGCGATGCCGGCCGGGCGACGCGGAATCCCAGTTGTTGCTCGACAGCGGGGCGCTCGATGCACTGGGTGAAAACCGGTCGGCGATGTTCTGGCAGATGCGGCGATTGCTCAAGGAGAGCCGTCGGGGCGGGAGCCTGTTTGCGGCACACCCGCGGCGCGGCAACTCGCCCGTGGACCCTTCCTCAAGCGATCGCCAGTCGCCCGGTCTGCCGATCCGTCTCACCCGCCCCGACGTCTGGCAGACTGCCCAGCGGGAGATGGAACTGCTCGGCTTTCCAATCACGATGGAGCCGCTGACTTTCCTGAGCCGCGACGACAGGGGTCGGTACATTGACTGGCCGGGTTACACGCCGGTGAGCGAACTGAGCGTTCGTTCACGGCGGCGGGTCGCGGTCTGCGGCCTGATGGTGGCCGACCGGCTCAATACCACGTCAGGCGGCGAGATGATGAAGTTCGTCACCCTGGCCGACCGCACCGGTTTCGTCGAGGCGATTTTGTTTCCCGACACCTACCGGCATTTCGGTCACTTGACGGTGAGTCAGCCGATCCTGGCTGCGACGGGTGTCCTCGAACCGTTCGAAAACGGCAACGGCTTCGCGTTTCGCGTGGAGCGGGTCGAGCCGCCACGCAGAGTTGGCTGAGGCGAGCGCTGACCTGCCCGCGAGTCACCGGGATGCCGGCCGGACCGACCGCCATCATGCCCGGAGCCCAGCCACGGCTGCAATCGTCCACCTGTCGGACGGCGCGCACCGGCCGACGCGGCATGCCCGCCCAGGCGTGTTCAGGCCGAGGCAGGCCACGAAATCACCGGTCGAGCGATCGTCCCCGCCGATCGCGTTTGAGGATCAACTCGTACCAGAGGGTTCCTTGCCCGCCGATCTCGATGGTGCTTCCGCCGCGGTCGTCGGGTCTGGGCTGGATGCGGTTTCGGCGTTCACCTTTCTCGTCGAGTGCGAACGCCTCCAGGCGCTCGGGCGGCAGCGGCAGCGTGATGCGGGCCGGCACGACCTCGACCAGGCTCGGCGAGCGACCCCATTCGTGGCCGACGCTGGACCGCGTGCCGTCCGTCCACCGCATGTCGGTGTTCTCGGCGGAGCCTGTGGCGACGATGATTGCCCGGCCGGGTCCGGCGAACGATCGACCTTCGATGAGGGAGACGCAGATCGTCGACCAGTCCTGAAGGGTGCGTCCGGGCGAAAGGGTGACATCACCGAGAATAAACGAGCGACCGGCGGTGAAGCCGATGACCGCCTTGGTGCGAGCGGTATCGACGGTAACGACGCCCTGGTTGGGCACCCGGCGGTCCCAGGTGATCTCCTTGGTGTCCGAGACCAGCAATCGGGTGTCCGGCGGAGCGATCCGAGATGGCGGCTCTTCACGGTTTCTGGCCCCGGCGCGGATGGCGGTGCGATGCAGCAGCGACATGGCCGGGTCGACGCCCAGGGCATCCTGTTCGACCTGTTTCCAGGCCCGGCCCTGTTGGAGGATGAGTTCTGGTTCCCGCTCCGGGGGCAGGCCGCTGAGCACCGCTTCGGTGGCCGGAGCGACATGACCGGTCCGGAACATGAGGGCCGCGGCGAGCATGTTGACCATCTTGGTCGGGTGCTGGCCGATGTCGAAAAAGCCGTCGATCTTGCCGGTGTCCCAGCGTCCGCTGTGATTGTAGGCGAACAGGAAGATCCCGTCCCAGTCCTGGAAAGCGGCATGGGCGGCCAGCAGGAGCGGGCATTCACTGCTGAAGGTATTGGGCGCGGAATGGTTGTATTCGGTGATGGTGAAAGGCTTGCCCTCCACCCGCTGCATGGAGAGTCCGGCCAGGACGCCGCCGGCCTCGTTGACCATGCTGCGATTCTGGACCGTCCAGTCCCGCGGGTCCCAGGGCCGGTTCGGGAAATGCGGATGCTGCCAGTAGGCATGGCCGTCCACCGCGTCAAACCGGGCCTGCAGGTTTGGCGTACTGCAGCCGACGATTGTGCCGATGACGACGCCGGGGTACCTCAGGTCTTCCTTGACGAACCGCTGCATGGTCTGCCAGTAGTCGCGTTCGAGGGTCCACAGGAAACGCAGCTTGTCGATGCGAGCGGCTCGCGACCAGACACGACCGTCGTGCCGGCCGATCCACGGGATTCGCTCCTGTTCGACGGTTTCCTCCGGCTGGAGTCCCTGCAGGCCGCCGGGTCGCAGCGAGGTGTCGGCCAGCCAGATCTTGCCGGTGGCTTTGGCCAGCCCGCTGAAGTTGACGCGGGCGTTGGAGTCGGTGGCGGACGCGACGAAGGTCAGGCGGTGCTCGCTCCACTCGGGGGTGATCGCCACGCTGGCCGAGAGGCCCAGGTTGCCGTACGGTTCATGGGCCTGCCCGCAGGCCGCCTCGATGGCGCGGGGCGGTTCGGCTCTAGCCCGGAAGCAGAGCGTGTAGAGATCGCCCTCCTTGACGCTCAGGCCGGCGTGGTTCAGTTGGACGTGCCAGCCCTGCTTGCCGGTCTGGGTGACCGTGACCTGGGCGACCGGCGGCTTGCCGTCCTCGCGTGACTCGAGCACTACATTTCCGGCTGCGCCCTCGTGCTGTTCGAGGTTCCAGCCGGGGCGGGCGATGGTTGTCCGGGCGCCGAGCGGTCTGAGCATTTCCCGTCCCGGCGGTTCGTTGCGTGAGGCCCAGGCCCTGCTCAGTTCCGGGGTGGTCGGATACCGCCGTCTCAGCCACACGTTCCACTGGCGGGCGAGATCATGAGCAAACGGGCGGGGCAGGCGGTCGAGGTCGCCGCCCAGGTAGTGCTGGATGATGCCGTTCTCGTTGTTGATCTCGACCATCGCGATCGTGGGGTCTTCCACGTAGGTCAGCCGCGTGTAGGGGTTGCGGTGGGTGAGCAGTGCCCGGGCGTATTGCTGCTGCAGTTCGATCATGCGGGCGTTGAACATGCCCACGGTGTGGCGTTCCTTCCAGTCGAGTTCCTCGATCTCGCGGGGCAGGCCGTCGCCGGCGTGGAACCGGCGCCCAACCAGGAGATTCAGGTTGGAGTAGATGCCGTGCTTCTTCAGCTCGCTGATCAGGAAATCGAGGCGATCGAGGGCCTCGGGGACCAGTTCACCGCTGTCGGCCGCCTCTCGCCTGGTGATGCCACTGGGGAATGGCGAGGTGTCCATGTGATGGAACCGGACCACGTTGATGCCGAACTTGGCCATCCGGGCGGCGATGCCCTCGGCCTCGTTCTTGCGGGGGATGGTCCCCGCGAAGCAGAGGTTCACGCCCAGGAACCGGACCCGTTGGTCGCCGGCATAGAAGTGCCCGTCGTTGCCGGCGCGGATCGGTCCGAACCGGCCGGCGGGAACGTGGTTCAGGAAGCTCAGGTCGGTCGGTCCCTCATTCCCGTCATTCCAGGGCAGCACGAACGGGACCAGGCCGGCCCCGCCGCCAGGAGCGGCCAGGGGCGTCAGACACGAGGTCAGCCCCAGCAAGTGTGATACGATCATGAGCATTCTCCTTCCCGCGTGTGGTTGAGGCGGTCTACTCTTCTCCTGCCGCCTGCATCTCCGCCCAAAGACGTTCCAGCATCGCCGGCCGGGCGGCCAGATAGGCGACTTCCTTGTGGCCATCGATCGCCAGGTCGACCGGAAACACTGGCCGGTCGAGCGTGCTGTGGGTGCGCACCCCGGCCTCGTTGCCGATCAGCCAGCCGGCGGCCACGTCCCACAGATGACACTCGCCCAGGTAGACGGCATCGAAGCCGCCAGCCGCCAGGTAGGCCAGATGCAGGGCGGTCGAGCCGGTATTCCGTAATCGGTACTTCTGCAGCCAGGGGTGGAGGACGGCCGGGAGGCGATGATGAGTGCCCGAGGGGATGCCGATCAGCACGTCAGCGGAGTAGGGCGGTTCGGTCTGCAGCCGCCGCTCGTTGAGCCATGCTCCGCCGCCGGCGCTGGCCGAGTACATGTCCCCGCCGGCCGGGTCGAGAATCATGCCCACCACCGGGTAGCCGTTCTCCACCAGGGCCACCGAGACCGAGTATAGCGGAACCGAGCGGGCGTAGTTCCGGGTGCCGTCGATCGGGTCGATGACCCAGCATCGTTTGGCGGTGGCGATGTTCGCGTGCCGGCGGGGGTCGACCTGGGTCTCCTCGGTCAGGACCGCGTCGTGCGGATAGCGCGACGCGATCGCGTCGAGCAAGGCGGCCTGAACCGCATGGTCGGCATCCGTAACCGGCGAGGCATCCGGCTTGATCGAAGTCCTCGCCATCCCGAACCGAGCTCGGGCGACCATCCCCGCCTCGCGGATCCAAGTGAATGACTCTCTGCGAATGGTTTCGTAGGTGTCCATGGTGTTCACAGCGATCAGCAGTCAGCGATCAGTCATCCTATGGCGACGACCGGCAGATCGCCCACAGGGTTTCTCGACCCGGGGCCCGAGGCTTTCCGCACCAGACTCTGTCATTGTCCGTCACTCATCCTTTTCAGGACTCTGTCCGCCGCCTGTTCGCCGGACTGCACGCAATCCGGGATGCCCACGCCGCCGAACGCGTTTCCGGCCACGGCCAGGCCGGGCAGGTCGGCCAATCGCTGCTCGATGCGTTTGACTCGTTCCAGGTGCCCGACCGGATACTGGGGCATGGACAGCGGCCAGCGGTGAATCTCGGTGAATCTCGGCTCGCCCTCTGCTCCGATCAACTCCGCGAGGTCCTTGAGCACCGCCTGGCGCAGCTCCTTGTCTTCCATTTCGTAGATGTGCGGCTGGATCGCTCCGCCGAGGAAAGTCCGCATCAGGACCCAGCCGTTCGGTGCCCGCCCGGCGAACTTGATGCTTCCGAACGTGCCCGCGATCATCGAGCGGTTCTCGACCGACGGCACGACGAAGCCGAAGCCGTCGAGCGGGTGGCGGATCTGGTCACGACGGTAGGCCATCGTCATGGTGGCTGACGACGCGTACTTGATGGCCTCTAATTCACTCCCGAGCAGGGGATCGATGCCCTCGACCATCTTGGCCGAGGCGTGCGACGGGCAGGCCAGGATGACCGCATCGGCCGTCTCGGTTGACCCGTCGGCGACCAGGACTCGCCATTGCGATCCGGCCCGTTCGATCTTGTCGACCGCTGTGCGGGTCCTGGCGGTCTCGGGCGGCAGCCGCCCGATCAACGTATCCGTGAGCGTGGCCATACCCTCGTCGAAGGAGACGAACATCGAGTATCGGGCCCCGCTATCGCCTCTGCCCGGTGCGGCGGTCGCCTTCCGCCCGGCCCGCATGCCCAGGATGATGCTCCGGTACCTGTCCTCCAGTTCCAGAAACCGGGGCATGGTGGTTCGCAGGCTGAGGGTTTCGGGGTCGGCGGTGTAGATGCCGCCGACCAGCGGTTGGGCGATACGTTCCAGGGCTTCGCGCCCGAACCTGCGGCGAACGAAATCGGCCAGGCTCTCGTCGCCATCCGGCGGTCGTCTCTTGGCCGGCAGGATGACGTCGAGTCCCATGCGGATCTTGCCCGGCCAGGAGAACAGGCGGCTGGTCACAAAGGGCATGATTCGCGTCGGAGCCAGGAGTAGGAAACCTTCGGGGATGGGAAAGAGTTTGCCCCGGCGGACCACGTAGACGCGCCGCCGGTCGGCGTCGGTGGGAATGACCTGGTTGTCAATGCCGAGTCGTTTGCACAGAGCGATGGCCCACGGCTTCTGGGTAATGAACGAGTCCGGTCCGCCCTCGACCAGGAAGCCGTCGCGGCGATGAGTAACGATGCTGCCACCCAGTCGTCCCGTCGATTCGAGCAGGATGACATGGACCGGCCGGCGAACCTGTTCGGTGCGCTCCACAATGCGGTGAGCGGCCGCCAGCCCGGCAATCCCGCCGCCAACGACGATCACTCGTTTGGGAATCACCTCCGCATTCTCCACTCACTCCTCACCGCATGCTCATCATTCATGACGAATCGCCCATCGCTCGCTCATCGCCTGCTCAGATCGTGGACCGCATCCACCAGGGCGATGACGTGATCGACCGGTGTGTCCGGCAGGACGCCGTGGCCGAGATTGAAGATGTGTCCCGGCCGGCCGGCGGCCTGGTCGAGGATGACCTGGGCCTGCTTACGGATTCGCGCCGGCGTGGCGAACAGGGCCACGGGGTCGAAGTTCCCTTGGACGGCCACGTCATGCCCCAGTTCCTGCCAGGCTTCGGCCAAGTCCACGCGCCAATCCAGGCCGATGACGTCGCCTCCGGCCTGCTTGATCGCCTTCAGGATGGTAGCCGTGTTGGTGCCGAAGTGGATGATCGGCACACCCGGTTTGATCGCATGGATTAACGCGTGCATGTGTGGCATGACGAACTCACGATAGTCGGCCTCGTTGAGACAGCCGACCCAACTGTCGAAAAGCTGAACCGCCTGCACGCCGGCGTCGATCTGGGCGTTGAGATACTTGGCATGATCGCAGACCAGTCGGTCCATGAGGGCGTACCAGGCGCCATGGTCGCGGTACATGAACGTTTTGGTCTGGCGGAAGTCACGGCTCGAACGACCTTCGATCAGGTAGCTGGCGATGGTGAACGGGGCACCGCAGAAGCCGATCAGTGGTACCGCGGGGTGCAGCGCCCGCCGGGCCATGCGGATGGCCTCGAAGACACAGGCCAGCGACTCGGCCGGCTCGATGCCCGGCAGGGCGTCCACGTCCTGGCTGGTCCGCACCGGTCGGGACATCATCGGGCCGTGGCCCTCCTGATAGCTGAGCCCCACGCCCATCGGTTCGACGATCAGAAGGATGTCGCTAAAGATGATGGCCGCGTCGACTCCAAGTTGCTCGACCGCCATCGCCGTGACCTCGGCGGCCAGGTCGGGCCGCTTGCACATTTCCAGGAAGGAGACCCTGGAACGAATCTCGCGATAGGCTCGCTGGTACCGCCCCGCCTGGCGCATCAGCCAGATCGGCGTGTACTCGGTCTTCTCGCGCCGGCACGCCCGGAGGAAGGCGCTGTCGTGCAGCGGGTCGGTCGTCCCTCCGCACTCATCCGCCGGCCAGATGAGCTCCAGCCGACCGGCTCGGCTCGTGTCGATTCCGACTTCAAGCGACGCCCTTTTCCGCCGGAGGAGGGTCGTGGCCGACCGGGCCAGCCCGCGGACCAGATGGCCCATTCTGGTACGGTCCGGCTCGAAATCGACGCCCAGGCCGAGTTGGCGCAAGGCCGCGCTCGCCGTGGGGCCGATCGAGCCGATCACGGTGCGTTTCAGGGCCTCGCGAAGGCCATTCTCGACACCCATGTCCGCGGCCACCTGAAGAACATTGCGGGCCT
Source organism: Phycisphaerae bacterium (assembly GCA_018003015.1). Taxonomy (NCBI): domain Bacteria; kingdom Pseudomonadati; phylum Planctomycetota; class Phycisphaerae; species Phycisphaerae bacterium. The sequence goes on from JAGNEZ010000017.1 coordinate 48,669, forward strand.
GTTGGGCGCTGGTGAAGGCAACCACGTCGGTCCGGCCGTCGCACAGAGCCCGGATTGCCTCGCGGAGCGGTTCGAGATCCTCGGGCAACCCCCAGATGTAAACCGGCACGGGAGTGACTCTGGCCCCATGCGCTTCCAAGGTCTCGACCAATGCGAGATTCGGCTCGCCATACTCTTGGATCGCGATCCGCTTGCCGGTCAGTGGTCCGGCCTTGACTAGAGCCTCGACGACTTCGCGCCAGGTGTTCGGTTCGCCGGCCTGGAGTGTCGGCTTGAGGTGCCAGCCGCGCAGAACGGCCAGCGGCTTGGGGCCGCGAACCACGCTGACCGTCTTGGACAGGGCTTCGATGACGGTGTGGCGAGGATAGTACGGCTCGACGAGTGACATGAGCGCCCCTGCGCCCACCCCGGTGAGGAAGATGACAATGTCGAATTGGCCGGCGATCAGCTGCCCCGCGAAAGCCCGCATGTTCGGCCCGACGGGTACAGGCAGCTCGCGCATTGCCGGCGCGGACCGTGCCGAACCGCCCATACGCTCCACGAGCCCGACCATCTCTGAGGCCATCCGGCCCTCAAAGCAAGTGACACGCAATCCTTCCAGGTTGGCCATGTGCGTGGACCTTCAACGCCGTTGGGCGGCCGGCAGCGTCAAGCCTTGACCTGCGGTGGCCGAGTCCATGCCACACCACCCTGTCGACGCTCGCCGGACCACATGATCAACATCAGAATACCACCCAACACACCGAAACCAGCCATACTATACAGCCAGGAGCCCCAACCGTAGTGGTCGATCAGCCACCCGATGACCAGCCCCGCTACGCCTGCCCCCAGGTACTGGAATGCGTCGATGAATCCGGTGGCGAAGCCGGCCATTTTCCGCCCGCCGATGTCCATCGGGGCCGCCGTACCCAGGATCGAGTGAGTGGAGTTGCAGGTGAAGGCGATGCACAGCAGCGATGCCGTCATGCTCCAACTCGATCCGGCCTGAGCTCCGATCAGGATGATGACCGTCTCGATGAAGTAAAGTGCGGCTGCCACCGGAGCCCGCCGACCCTGAAAGAGCAGGTCGGAGACATATCCGGACAGGATCGAGCCCATCGTTGCGACCAGAGGCAGGCCCCATGCGACAAGCTGAAAAGCGAAGCTTGTCAGGGAGACCTTCTGGACTTCCCGAAAGTACGCCGGGAACCAGTCATCCACGCCATAACGCACCACACCGGTGCAGAAGTAAGCCCCGGCGGTCAGCCAGATGAACGGGTTGACTATGATCGTGCGGGCGACGGCGATCAGGGAGAGAGGTTCTCGGTCCTGGTCCGCGCCGTCTTCATGTTGGACCACGCCGACATACCCCGCTTCCTCCGGAGTGTTCCGGGTCAGGAGGAGCATGAGCGTGGTGATGACGGTCACGAAGCCGGCCGGAACGAAGAACACCCACTGCCAACCGCAAGCCGGGAACTGATACCTCCAGATCGTGAATCCCGTCAGCAGAAGCGGGCTGATGGTGTTGTTAATGAATCGCCCCAGGTTGATCATCAGCCCGAAGATGCCGGCGAACCGCCCCCGTTCCCGACGCGCGAACCAGGCGGTGTTTGTCTTCACCATGCCGGGGGCGCCGAACGCCTGAAGATACCCGTCGATCCCGCGGAGGAGTACGAACCAGCCGAGGACGCCAAACATCGGGCCCATGAGCCCTTGGTAGGCCGCCAGACCGAACAGGAGGTTCATGACGGCCGTGCCGTACCCGCCGACGGCCATGGTGGTCTTGCCGCCAAACCGGTCGGCCAACAGGCCGTTCACCACCAGCCCGACCGCATAGCTCCAACTACGGGCGGCCGTGATGTAGCTGTAGTGAACATTGCTGAAGCCGAAGGCCTGACAGAAGTCCGTCTTGGCGATGGCCAGATTGTATCGGTTGAAATAGTAGGAGGCGTAGGTCAGTCCGATGAAGAACCAGTTTCGTCCCCGCCGGAGACGGAACTTGGGTGGGCGCACGGGCAGAGAGTCGGGGGGCGTGACGGACGCGTAGGGCAGACTTCCAGCCATCCCGTCTCCTGAGATGGGGCAGATCCCGGACCTGCCGCCTTGCCGGCGGGCCTGCCGATCTCATGAAACAGGCCACCCAGGCTGCTCAAGGATAGCCGAACCTGCTGACCCCTGCCAGCAATCAACGGGCTGGCGGGCGTCAAGCTGGAAGGGCGGGGCGGGGCGTGATCCCCGGTGGGCGATGATCGACGGTCGTTTCCGCCAAGTGAGAAGTCGGTCCCGGAGTCCTATGGCTGGGTCGAGTCAGCGGCTTCTGGGTCGCGGTTCTTCTTCTTGGCGGGCTTCTTGGCGGCCTTGGCGTCGGGCTTCGCCTTGCCTTGAGCAGCCTGATACTCCTCGTCGCTCAGCGTGCCGTCGCCGTTGGTGTCCGCCTGGGGATGTCGCTGCAAGAAGATGAGCTTGGCGGCTGCGGGGTTGGTGCTGGTGAAGGCCTTGTACTCCTCGCGGCTCAGCATGCCGTCGCCGTTGGTGTCGGCTTCGGGGAACTGCTTGAGGATTGCCTCCGGGTTGGCCGCGGCAGCCCGGTTCATCGCTCCGTACTGATCCCGAGCCCTCAGCAGTTCGTCGCGGCTCAGCTGCGCGTTCCGATCGAGGTCCATCTCTGCGAGATGCTCGATCAACCAGTTGAACATGCGGGGATCGGGTTTGAAGTTGTCCCCTTTCAGGCCGCGAGCATCTCTGATCCTGGCCCGGCCGTCCTTCAACTCCTGGTCCGTGAGCACGCCGTCATGGTTGCCGTCCAGTTCAGGGTGTTTCTGGAGGAGTTTGACCCGGTCCGGTCCTGCGGCCTTCTGGGCAACGGCGTCCCGCCTTTTAGCGGCCTGATCGGCCGCCTGTGCGACGCTCCGAAGCTCGGCGCTCGCCACCAGGCCGATCGTCAACAACAGGCCGGCGGTCAGAATTGTGACCCGAGACATCATGTTTCTCCTTGTGGATTCGAGAGTTATGAACGGCGCAGCCCCGCGCAACCCCGTCTCGACCCCGGCGGCAGCCGCCAAGGTCAACCTCCATACTAACGTCGCCGCCGTTCCGCTATTGCCGCCTCAGCGCGGTCGGGCCGTCCAGGCGATCGCGTAGCATGCCGCGGCCGCGAGGAAGACCCAGGTGAAGCCGGCGGCCACGGCAAGCATGGTGCCGCCGATGGAACCGACCACGGAGGCGACGCCGTTGATGCCCCAGAGGGCGGAGACGGCCGGGCCGTTCTCCTCTTGGGCCGATCGGCGCAGACCGAGGGGGAACGGCATGCCCATCAGGAAGCCGAACGGGAACACCGACGCGGCCGCCACCGCGATCCGGGTGTTCAGGTCCAGCGGCAGAGCCGCCCGAACCAGGGTGGGCAAGCCGAACGCGGCCAAGGCGATGAGTAACACGATCGCCGGAATGATCCAGCCCAGCGCCTTGCCGATCCGGGTGGGGTCCAGCCGCCGGGCGAAGAGGCTTCCCAGGCCACCGGCCACGAGCAGGGTGAACAGCAGAACCACGAGGGTGTAGATCGGATGGCCCAATAAGAGGATGAGTCGCTGCAGGAGCGAGACTTCGCAGATGATGAATCCTATGCCCAGAGCCCCGAAGTAGGCCACCGCTCGTCCACCCGGCGCCTGGAATCCCAGCACCCGACCGCCGCCCAGGATCACAGCGGTGACCACCAGAACCGCCACCACGAACGGGGTGAATAATCGGGTCACGAAGCTCGCGATTCCGTACGGCTTGTCGGTGGCAAAGTAGAACGGATGATCGTCCGGCACCGGTGTCGCCAGAGTATCGAAACTATCCGTGTAGCGATCGAAATCAATCCTGCCGGAGAACAGGTCAGCGTAAACGGGCTCTGATACGCGCGAGGTGGCGTGGTAGATGTGGGCCTTCTCGTGTCCGGCCAGCAACCGGTCGACTTTCTCGGGCGAGAGGGGCGAACGCGTCAACATGAAGACGGTCTCGACGGGTTCGGCCCCCTCGCTCTTGCGAATGCTGGCGGCCAGGATGTGTTTGCCGATCTCCTCCATGGGCATACCCCGCTTCGAGAGCAGGGAAACCGAGTTCGAGACCAGCCGAGGGATGTCCGTCGGCCAGCGGATGATCACCAGCGCGCCGCTGTCGGTGAGACGGTCGTAGTAGGCCTCGAGGGCGTCGCGGGTGTACAGGTAGCTCTCGGTCAGCGAGAGCCCCCCGCTGGCGACCGAGGCCCACGAGTCGACGAATCCGAGGACGATGAAGTCGAACTTCTGGTCCGTCCGCTGAATGAAGTTGCGGCCCTCGTCCAGGACCAGATTCACCTTGGGATGGTCGTAGAGATTGCCGGCCTTGTCGCCCAGGCGGCGGACGCAGTCGATCATCAGCGGGTTCATCTCCACCGCGGTGACGCGAGGGCTGCCGGCCGCGATCGCCATGACCACGTCGGTGCCGCCGCCCGGCCCGATGACCAGCACTTCCGGCTCGTTCGCCAGGCGGAAGGGAAAGGCTCGGAACCAGCTGCGGGCATCCTCCGGCTGGTCCGACGATCCGTCCCAGCGGAGGACACTCGTCTCGGCATCGCTGTCGATGAACAACCGGGCGAGGTGGAACTCATCGAAGCCTTGCACGGAGGTGATCCGAGAGTACACGTTCCACTTGTCGCTGGTGATCTGAGCTCCGGGATGGGCGGCGAGCAGCTTGTAGAGGGCCTTTTCGGGAGCGTTGCTGATCGTGAACGTTTGGGTCTTGAAGTTCCAGACGCTGAAAGCCGCCGTGCCCAGGACCGCTAGGCCGGCCAGTGCGGTCCAGGGCCCCCGCGACCGGGTGGCGATCGAGGAGCTGAGCAGCACCGCGCCCAGGGCCGGCAGAACCGCGATGGCCATGACCGCGGTCTCGGCCCCGAGCAGACTGATCGCCGCCGGCACGGCCAGCGTACCCAGTGCCGCTCCAACCAAGTCGGCGAAGTACAGGCGATTGGAGTCCTTGCCGTGCGACTCGAAGGCCAGGCTCAACGCGGCTCCGCCGGTCAGGAACGGCAGCACACTCAACAGGAGGTAGTAGTTGAGCCGCTCGGGTGAGAGCGGGAACTTGAGGATGCCGCACGGAAACAAGGCCAGAGTGAGCGACAGCAGCAACGAGAGGGCAACCAGAATCTGGCGAACGGTGTCGCCGTGCCGACCCAGCCGGAGGATGTAGACCAGGAACCCGCCCAATCCCCAGCCGAACAGGGCCACCGAGATGGCGACGAAAGTGTAGTGATACCAGATGGTTGCGGAGAAGATCCGCGTGAGCGTCAACTCGAACATGAGCCCAGACGCCGAGAGCAGGACCACTGCTCCAAGCAAGGCCCGGGAGGCCCGCATGCCGGCGGGCGAAATCGGCTGGTCCATTGAAGGTGCTCCGTCCTCGGTCCTGGAACGTGTCAAAAGGGGGAAGCCTAACCCCTGCGGATGCGTTTCGCAACGCCGGCGCACGAGTCGGGCCGACCGGGTGCGTGCTCGGTCGGCCCGTGTGATTCCATCCCGTGGAGTGTGCAGAAGCAGGCTCGCCGCGATCCTACTGCTGCTTGTCGTCTTCCTTCTCCTGGGCGGTCTCCTTGGCCTTGGCCTGCTTGACGAGCTCCCCATAGGTCGTGGTGAAGAACTCGGCGCACTTGGCCAAATCGGGCACGGAGTTCTCCCAATTGTGCTCGTACTCGGCCATGACGCCGCCCTTGAAGCCCTGGCGGTGCAGTTCGGTCACCAAAGCCTTGGCATTGCAGACCCCCGTGCCCCAGGGAACATCGTGGGCGTTGGGGTTTTTCTCGTTCAGGTCCTTGAAGTGCGACCAGAGAATGCGGCCTTCAAGTTGCCTGAGGCACTCCAGCGGGTCGAGTCCCGAACGGACCCAGTGCCCAGTGTCCGCGCAGGCACCAATGCGCTTGCTGCAGTTCTTGATGGCCTTGAGTACCGTGTCCGGGTTCCAGTAGTGCGACGGCTTGGGGTGGTTGTGAATGGCCACGTTGATCTGATACTCGTTGGCGAGTCTGTCGATGAGTTCGAGGCTGTCCTCGGGAGGCTCCGCGGTGATCGTGGTGATCCCCATGACCTTCGCGAAGTCGAAGACCTTGCGATTCTCGGCTTCGTCCTTGCCAAGACCGGCCACGCCATAGCCGATCGCCCGGATACCGGCCTCATCCAGCTTGTTCTTGATTCTGGCCATCTGGGCCATGGTCAGGTCGGGACCCATCTTGGCGTCACCCATGTCCTTCGAGACCTGCTGGCCGGGAAAGACCTCGATGAAGTCGAGGCCGAGCTGCTTGGCCTTGTCGACCGCCTCGAAGAAGGTGAACAGCCGGAAGGTATAGGCCTGCGTTCCCAGTTTCATGCCCGCGCACCCCGCACAAGATCCGCTGCAGCTCGGCCCGCAGTTGATCGTGCCGGCATCCTTTGCACAACAGGCCGGCGCGGCCATCGAGGCCGGGGAGCACACCCACACCATCGTCGCCGCTGCAATCATCGCACCCATGGTCCCGCGCATCGTTCAATCCTCTGAAAGACCCTATGGACAACCGATCTCACACCGAGGGGATTCTAGCACCAGTCCGGCGACACGGGAAGGCAAGTCGTTCAGACGGGGCCCGGAATCGGCCCGTCGCTTGCCTCCGCATCGGTGACCGGTCGAAACGACCGCATCACTCGTTTCGCCGGCTCCCGAAAGCCGGCAGTATGAGCGAGCTTCTGCCGGCCCGTGTCACTCCGCCTTGATTCTCAGTACGTGGACGCTGTGGGCCGGCAAAGTGTGGCGGAACTCAGGGCCGGTAACAATGAAAGCCTGGTTCTTCGGAGCCACCTTGGTCGGCTGTTCCAGCGAGTTCTCATCGCCCGCGTCGGCCGAGGTCAGGACGGTGAGACTCACCGAGTGCGGCCCGTCCTTGGCTGCCCGCAACTCGAACCGGGTATCCAGCGGGTGCTCAGCGGCATTGACCGCCTTGATGATCACCTCCCTGGATGACTCTGTCCGCCCGGCGACCGCGTAGAGCGATTTCGATGCCCTGCCCAGCTTTACGTCGTGGATCAGCTTGCCGTCCAGGTAGCATTTGGCCGAAGAGCCGGCCACTTCGACCTGGATGTCGTACCAGCGATCGGTCTCGATTCTGCCGGCCACGCTGTCGCCGACAGGGCCGTCGGGTCCCTCGATCGCATGGCGAACGTTGCCCCAGCCGCCCAGGTTCCACCAGCTCTTGGTGTTCTCGTCGCGAGAACGGAAGCTGATGAGGAAGCCCTCCTCGCCGCCCAGTTTGCGGGCTTTGAGGCTGAGCGTGTAGTCAGTCCAGTCGCGATCGCCGGCGAAAGCCCGAACGTTGGTGTCCAGCGAGGTTTGCCGGAAGGCGTTGTCCTTGACTTCCCACTTGCCGCCGAGCGTTCTCCAGCCGGTCGTGTCCTTGCTGAAGTCCGACTTGTACAAGACCTGGTCCCCGCGGCGGACCTGGATGTCCTTGAACTCGGCCTGCGTGGACCAGGTGCCGACGCCGACGCACCCTGCGACCATTGACTTGGAGGTCGTGACCGGTGCGGTGGCTTCGGTGGCGAGGATCACATCCGGGCGGTGGTTGGCGAACAGCTTCTGAACATAGTACGAGGGCGTGCCGTACGCCCGGGCGCTGTCGAAGTTGATCGCATCCGGATTCCACTGTCGCCAGCCGACGTTGACGAACAGCGGGGCGTACGAGGCCATCGCCACCACGTCCGAGTTACGTTCCATGCCGGTCATGAACGCCGCCTCGCCGATCGCGGCGGCCAGGTTGCCGTGGCCGCAGCCTTGGGTGACGGCGTATTCCCCGACGTAGATTCTGTGGGAGTGGCGGTCGTATGAGTCATAGCGATCGGCCTGGCTCAGGAAGAAGCGAGGGTTGTTGTAGTAGTGTTCGTCAAGCAGCTCGATCGGCCGGTTGGTGGGTCGGCCCTGCCATTCGTTTGCCACGAGCGTGACCTGGGGATACTTCGCCTTGATGGCGTCGTAGAAAAGGGCGTAGCGTTCGTGGTAGCGTGGGCCGCCGTTCTCGTTGCCGATCTGCATGTACTTCAGGTGGAAGGGTTCGGGATGGCCGGCCTCGGCCCGCAGCTTGCCCCACGGGGTATCGGTGCCGCCGTTGGCGTACTCGATCGCGTCGAGAGCGTCCTGTACCCAGGGCCCCATCTTGTCCAGGGGCACGAAGTCCTCGTGGGCCATGCCGCAGTTGATGACGTACAGCGGCTCGGCGCCGAGGTCCGCGCACATCTGCAGGTATTCGTGATAGCCCAGTCCGTCGGTGGAGCGATAGCCCCAGAGGTTCCAGTGTCCCGGCCGGCGGGCGAGGTCACCGATCGAGTCCTTCCATCGGAACGCGTTGGCCAGCTTGTTGCCCTCGACGTAGCAGCCGCCGGGGAAACGGACAAACGCCGGCTTGAGGTCGGCCAGCATCTGGGCGAGGTCGGCCCGCAGGCCGTTCGGGCGGGCCTTGAAGGTATCCTTCGGAAAGAGCGAGACCATGTCGAACCAGACCTTGCCCGGCCCCTTGACCCGCAGGACCAAGCGTGCGGCCGGGTCGGTGGCGGTGGGCTGAAGTGCGGTGGAGAACTGCTTCCACACGCCGGAAACGCCTGTGATCGCTGACTCGGCATACGTCTTCGTGCCGTCGGTATTCTCCAGGTAGGCGGTCAGCTCGCCATTCCAGCCTTCCGCGCCGCGAACGTAGACCGAGAGCCGGCAGGCCTTGCCCTCGCGAACCGCAATCCCGTGGAAGCCGCTGTTGGCCGCTCCGACCGAACCGCTGGCTGAGAGGCTCTCGAGCTGCAGCGCGGTCGGGTTTCGGTCGTTGAGGGGGACGCTCCTGTCGAGGGAGAGTCGCCCGTCACCGCCTTCGCCCTTGACCAGTGTCCAGGCCACCGGCCCCCGAGCGTCTTCGAACGAGCGGTTCTGGATCATCTCGGCGTATAGTCCCCCGTCGCCCGCCCGGTTGATCTCCTCGAAGAACAGTCCGTACAACATGGGGCTGACTTGGATGCCCGGTCGGTCGGTATGGACTGTCAGCCGAGCGGTGGGGATCTGTTCGTCGGCCGCATGGGCGGCCGTTGTTCCGATCAGGACGGCGAGGGTGAAGCCAGTCGAGAGCCGCATGGATGATTCTCCTGAGGGCAGAGACCCCGTTGAGCATGAGATCGCCGGATACGTGAGTTCTCCCGGCTAGCCTCACTATGCGGACGACGGGGCGGGTTGTCAAATCGTGTGTCGCGGTGGTCGGCGGCGGTGGACGGCCTCCGGATTGTTCGGGTGCCGATCCCCTCGTGCTCATCCAAAAGCCATCGCCGTCGCCTGGTTCCTATTCTGCGTTGAACTCCCCGCGGAACAGCCACCAGGTGCCATCCCCGCCGGGCTGACTGGGCCAGATCCAGCGAGCTCCGGTGGCGGCGTACTCGGCGGGTATGTGCTTCCACGGCTCGGCGCCCCATTCGCCCAAGTCGCTGAGGGGGACGGCCTCGCCAGTCTTGGTGCCGACGTCGGTGAGCAGGTCGGCCGGCAAGGCGGGCGGGCAGGGGATGGCCGTGAACGTCTTCAGGCCGGTGGCGAGGTTCACGCTGTCGGCCTGAACTCGGACCACTCCGATGATGGCGGAGGGGGCGCCCTTGGTCTGGGCTTTGACGGCGATCACGTTCTTACCCGGCTTGGCGTAGCACTCGATGTGCGGCGACTCTTCCCAGCCCTGGTACTGCAGGATCTCCTGTCCGTTGAGGTAGATGATGCGGCGACTGCTAGAGGCGAAAACCAGCTCAATCGGCCGACCGGACACCGGCGGCGCGGCTGCCCTCTGGGAGAGTCGCTGGAATGCCGGGGCGTCCACGCTTCGCACGTGAAACAAGCATCGGCAACCGCCCAGGGGGCGGGCGGACAAGGGTACCAGCTCCGCACGTTGTGTCTTGCCGCCGAGCCCTTCGATGACGACCGGGATTCGACCCTGAGCTGCGTCGCCGGTTGCCATGACCACGGTGGGAGCCGAGGCGGAGTCCGTCAGGCCATCGACGACGGAGACATCCGGCAGGCAGTACATGTCCGCTCCGGCGAAGACCCGCACCAGGCCCTTCGTCGCGGGCTCGTGGGTGCTCGGGCCCGCCAGCCGGACAGTGTGGGGAAACGCCACCCTGGCCGCGAGCTGGTCCGCATCCTTCACGGTCAGCTCGACCCAGCCGTCCTGGTCGGGCCTGTCCTCGCCGTTGATTCGGAGCCCGGTGTGACCCGCCCATGCGGGCACGCGGAGGGCCAGGATGATCTCGCCCCGCGAAGAGGCTTTGACCTCAATTTGCCATTCCGTGGGGTCTCGTCGGCGGGTGGTCACGGTGACCTCGCGATCTCCCACCCGGAACTTCGCGTCCACTTCCGCCAGCCAGGTCACGAGCGCCCGCCGGCCGTCGTGCAGAACGCCGTAGTGCGGCAGATCGGCCAGCACCTGGGCACCGTGCATCGAGCAGCACCAATAGGCTTCCGATCCGTAGTGCTCAATGCCCGCTCCGGGCACGTTCCCATGCTCCGCCTTGGCGGGCCGGAAGGTATGATGCCCAAATCCGCCGTTGCGGAACTGCACGGCCAGCAGGTGATTCCGCAACGTGTGCTCGGCGGCGTCGAGGTAGCGGCTCTCGCCCGTAACCCGCCAGAGCATGAGACTGAGCCACAGCCAATCGGCCTCGGAACAGCCCTCGTCGCGCCCGTAATTCATGTCGAACAGTTCGAGGATGCCACCGGTGGGCAACTGATACTCGGAGCTGATCCGGTCGTAGCCCTTGCGAACGGCGGCCAGGAACTCCGACGATCCCAGAACCCGGTCCACCTCGAGCATGCCTCGGAAGCTGGTCATGCGGCCATGGCTGTGGTGCATGTCGAACTCCCCATCCAGCAGCGCCAGCCGGCCGATCGATCGAGCTTCCTGGGTGTACTTGGAATCCCGGGTGAGTTCGCCAAGGGTGGCCAGGCCTTCAATGAGCGATGGATAGCAGGTAGTGAAGCCGGAGGCAAACACGCCGCCGACGCAGCGGAAGTTCTCCTCCTTGGCGTAATACTTGTGTGTGACAAGGGCGTAATCGCCGAGCTTCTTGGCCATGACCAGGACCTCGGACCTCGGCTTCTGCTGGTAGCGCTGGGTCAGGGCCCAGAGCAGCCGGCCGTTGCCCCACAGGATGGGCATGTCGCGCTGCTGGTTGATTTCCTTATCCAGGTCTTGGTCGGCGCCGAAGTGGCCACCGGGCCGCTGGTAGCGCTGGAACCCGCCGGTCAACTCGTTGATGGCCGCGATGTCTCGCCCCAGGACCGGCTCGGCGGCATTGAGGGCCCCGAGTAGCCGTCCGGAGATGTCTCCGCTGTACTCGGTGAACCGCCGGGTCAACTCGAAACTGACATCGGAGAGGGCGAACCTGGCATCGTTCAGCGGGGCCGAGCACAGCCGGCTCACCGCTCGTTCCAGCCGGGCTCGCGCGTCTCCTCGGGCCTGGACCTGATCGGCAAAACGCGGCTCCGCCGCCACGGCGAGCAGCCCCCATCCAAGGACGCCGAGAGTCATTGCCAGAATCGACCGCTTCATGAGATCTCCTTTCCAGCTTCGCTGCCCGCAATCACCCCGGGCGGGCGTTGCTCCACGATACAGGCCATCCTGGGTCGGCGCCCAGAAACCGCCGCATGCCTGCAGAATTCGCCAATGACCCACGAGGGCCGAGGCGGGTATAATACCAGACACGAAGATGAACGACGGACTTGCCGGAGGTACGGCCGGGGTTCCGCTTCGGGAGAACGATACATGTCACGATCGCGTTTGAGTCGGCGGGCAGCGTTGGGCGTGGCGAGTCTGGCGGCCCTGGCTTGCGCCTGCAGCCTTCTTGAAATCCCGTCCAACGTCCTCATCAACAACATGACGGTCAACATCGCTCGTGACGGTGGATCTGCGGAGCTCATGTTCGCCGGTATCGCCGGCGAGGAGATCATCATCACCCTTACCGGCAGGATCGACGGGATGGTCCCCTATGCCCAGCTCATTGCCCCCAACGGCGGTTCGAGCACCGTGCCGGATGCCAGCACCGCGGAAAACGGGATCAACTCGGTGCAGATCACCCTCGCCCAGACCGGCGGCTACACCCTGATCATCTACGATGACGCCCAAGTAGGGGGGGCGGTGACCGTCCGGGTCGAACTGGTGCGGTAAGAAATGCGGGTTGGAGCCTACTCGTCAATGCCCAGGTCCGTCTTGGTCATGAGGGCGGCAAACGCGAAGCCGCCACCTTCGATGTTCTCGCGGGCACCTTCCTGGCGGTCGATCACCGCAACAATCCGCTCGACGATCGCGCCTGCTTCCTTGAGCGTCTTGGCAGCCTCGAGAACCTGACCGCCGGTCGTGGCGATGTCTTCGACCAGCAGAACGCGATCGCCCGCGTCGATCTTGCCTTCGTACATCTTCTGCGTGCCATAGCCCTTCTTGGCGTTTCGTACGATGACGAAGGGCAGGCCGCTGGCCATCGACGTCGAGGCGGCCAGGGCCACGCCGCCAAGCTCGGCCCCGGCGATGCGCGTGGTCGAACGGCCGACGTACTTGGCAAACCGCTCCCCCAGCTCACGCAAGATGACCGGTTGAGCTTCAAACAGGTACTTGTCGAGGTAGTACTTGCTCTTGCGTCCTGAGCGGAGAGTGAACTCGCCTCGCAGAAGGGCGGCCGAGGAGATCGCCTGGTAGAGTTCCTGGTCCTTCATCATCGTACCTCAAGGCAGCTCATGACTGCCACAACTCAGCTCAGTCCGTGCCGCCACGCGGCATCGCCGACCGCACGACGATACCCGCCCGGGCAACAGACTGCCAGAGACCGCGCCTCTTTCCCCGTCCCGCTCCAGCGGTATCATGGGTCCGATGAGCCTGGTCAGGATCAGCGTCGCCCTCGTCACCCTTGGACTCCTCACCGGCTGTGCGCCCAAGCAGTTCGCCAAGTACCCGCAAGGCTCGCTTCGGGTGGCCTACGAAGAGTCGAGCAGCTACTCCGGTTGCCTGGTGGCCTGCACCGCCATGGCCGCCAATTACCTGACGGACCAGCGGAAGCTCAGTGAGAAGGGGATCCGGGAGTCACTCAAAATGGCCAACCTGGACGAAACCCGGGTCGCTGACGTTAAAGCGTGGCTAGAGACGCAGGGACTGTATTTGCTGACCCTCTCGGGCACCCTAGACGGAAAACCGCCAGCCAGTCTGGGCTACTGGCTTTGTCAGCGGGGCTATCCGGTCATCTGTGTGATTAACCGCCACGAGAACGACGTGAAGTTCAACCATGCGGTGGTGGTGATCGGTTTTACCAAAACCGCCGGCGACGAAACCGCCGATAGAATCCACTACCTTGACCCTGCTTCGGCCAAGGTGTTACATTCGGAAGACCGGAAGACGTTCGAGACCCTGTGGGCGCGAGGCGAGCACGCGATGATGATGGTCATCGCTCCGCCGCAGGAGCCGGGCACCGGTAGCGCGCAGTGAACGAAGGAGTCTTTGCCATGCGGTCAAGCCTCATGATGACGGTCCTTGCGGCAGTGGTCTTCGCGGCGCCCCTGGTTTCCGTCGCCGCGCCGCCAGCGAAACCCTTGCCGGTCACGGCCAAGCAGTTCGATCAACTGCGCCAGATTCAAGCTCAGCCTCAGCATGCGGCCGTGGTCAACGTGCAGGCCACGTTCACGTCGGACCGCGAGAAGCAGCTGGAAGCCAACCTCATCGCCAACGATATCCTGACCGTGGCCTGGGACGCCGGTTGGCCGACGACGCTCCTCATCGTCACCATCTGCGCAGCCCCGTTGTGAGGTTTCCCGCTGTGAGGTTTATCGTCCCCGTTCCAGCCTGATGGGGACTTCGGTATCTCGTTCCCTGCGTGGTGGCTGGAAGGGCAGGAAGCCCGGCAGTCTGTCCAGTTGCGCCTGCTTGACGCGCAACAGGATGGTACCTTCCCAGCCGACTCCGACCGGGGACGACAACGTGACTGAGCCGGCTAGCATCTGGCGAAGAGCCGTCACGTCGACCGCCGGGCCGGTGGCCGCACACCATCGCTCGATTGGAATCTCGAAGAGACGCTGGCGGCCGGGGACGGTGGCGAACTCCGCCCAATCGGTACGCAAGTAGAATGTTCGCCCGACTTGGTTCACCTGGACGAGGAACGGCGATCGCTCTTCGCCTACGACCGCCTGGAAGGTGCCGGTCGCTTGGGGCCAGGGTCGGCACAGAAGATTGAGGGTATGGGTCTTCTCGGTCGTTGTGGCCGGGGCGGCCAGCTTACGGAGGGTGTCCTCGCTCGGTTGGATGTCGGATATCCTGCAGAGGGCCGCGGCGGCGGTCTCGCGGATCGATTCGGCAGGGTCACATGCCAGTTCGACCAGCCGTCGGGGTCCCATGAGTTCCAGGATCCGGCGTCCCGAGGTGCCCATCGTCTCTGCTTCAGCTGCTTTGAGGATGGGTCCGATTTGGCGGATTCGTCCGCAGCCGATGAGGGCGGTGACCGCTCGTCTGCGATGTTCCTCACGGGCAGTCAGCATGACCAGGTAGCGATCGAGGTTTTCGTCGGTGACCTGGCCGGCGAACTGCGCGGCCAGATCGAGATCGTCGGCACCCCTGCTAAGCAATGCAGCCACCCGGGCCACCAGACGTTCATCCGCCATCTGGTCGGCCATTCGGTTGGCGGAGGAGCGTGTCCAGGAGAAGACCGCGTAGACTCCACCTCCGAGGGCCAACAGGGTGAGGCTGACCACCAGCCATCGGGTAGGCAGCTTGCTCCACAGCGAAGGGCGGGCTTCCACCTCCTCCTGCGTTCGGGTTTTCTGGACGACTCCGGTGACCTGGTTGGCCCCACACTCTGGGCAGCGGACCATGCCCGGCTCCATGGGGGCATCGCACATGAAGCACTGCCGATACTCCTTCTTCTCTTTCGGGGCGGGCACGCCGATCCAGGAATCCTCGCCCAGATCGGTCTCTTTCCACTGGAAGGGCACGCGCTGTTCGCCGATGCGGAAGCTCTCGTTGCAGCCGGTGCAGACGGCAGTTTTGCCCATGGCCTCGGTCATCGTGCGGTAGCGGCGGTGGCAGTGGGGGCACTGTACGCGGATCATGGCTCATTCACCTCGAACCGGGACACCGGCGGCTATCATAGCACGGGTGGCTCGCTTTGGTCTCGCCTCGATCACGGTGGACGCGATCGCGCCGGAAAGGGGTGGGTGGCCCATCACCCGCGCCGATCGCGATCCTGATTGAGAATGGCAGGGAACTTTCCCATTCCACGCGCGCGGCTTTGTGGCTCACTCGAGGCCACGGGAGCTGCTGGCGAGAATTCACAGGGTGGCTGAGCGATCTGGCTTGAGAAGGGAGGGGCCGAACACCCCAAGACCTCAGAAATGCTTGCCATCCGGGGGCGTTCTCTTTACGATAAGTGCGAACCATGAGCAAAGGTCTGCTCACCACCGAGGACGGCGGGCTCAAGCCAGGACTGCGGTATGGTCTGATCGCGGTGCTCGTTCTGGGAGGGGTGTATTTGGCGTACCGAGGGTTGCACGCCGGCAGCGAGCCGATGGTGGTGAACATGGCCTGCTGGACGCCGGGTTGTGGTTACATGAGGAGCGACGTGCCCCAGGTGGGCGAGTTGGTACCCGGCGTTTGTCCGAAGTGCGGGAAGACCTCCGTGGCCCCGGCGTATCGATGCCGGGCGTGCGGGACCGTCAACGTGTGGAACACGTACCGCAAGCTGGATACGCCGGACAAGTGCTCGAAATGCGGACGGGAGGCGAGGTATGGCCAGTAGAGGGAGCGGACCCGGACCGGCTCGGCGATTGCGCGGCTTTACCCTCATTGAGATCCTGGTCGTTGTGGCCATCATCGCCCTGCTGATCAGTATTCTCCTGCCTTCGCTCAAGAAAGCCCGCGATCAGGCCAAGTCCGCCGTCTGCCTGGCCAACCTGTCGAGCATTGCGAAGGCGGAAGGTACTTACCAGAGCACTGACCGCGAGTGGATTCCGGGTTCTCCGCTCACCACCGGTTACTACTGGGCGGCCAACTACGTCAACGCCAACAGCCCGCCGTGGAATCCCTTCAAGCCAGGTTTCAATCCCCTCGTGGTCGAGTGGTACGACTACGCGACGCCGTTGCGGGCCCTGATGCAGGGCCCCAAGTCGATCCCCAAGGCGGCTCTCGGTACCGACCCGAACAAGACGCGCAACCTGCTCTTGACCCAGCTCACCTCCGGCGTCTTCAACTGTCCGATGAACCCGCACATGGCCGGCCCCTACACCGGCAGCGGCGGCTCCGGGGGGCCATTCATCCAGGCGGTCAGCTACATGACCATGTCCACCATCGTCCGTGGTGGCCCCAGCGTTTACTACGAGGGCGGCAGCTCCAAGTACCGGGCTTCCGGCAGCGACATCGGTCAAAGCGACGCCTGGGATGTGGTGCCGCCCACCAGCTACGTGCCCAAGCACGGGCGTCTCGGCCGGGAGTCGATGAAGGTCTTTGCGGCCGACGGGCTTCGCTTCTTCGCCGGCGAGGATTCGGGCATGCCCATCAGCTACACCTGTGCGCCGGCGGACACCAAGGGCATCCTGACCGCCACGCCGCCTTCGACCCGATCCGCCGCCAACAACCGCGAGTATGTCTTCGCCAAGAAGTACTCCTGGCGTCACAAGAACCAGGACACAATCAATGCCGCTTTCTTCGACGGGCATGCCGAGGCGTTGAGCGCGGACGTGAGCTCCGAAGATACCGCAGCGCGTCCTTTCACCGGTAAGGGCATCCATCCCAAGTACTTCTATCCCAGCGGCAGCGTGGTGAAGGATCCCACTAAGCTCCACGCGGACTTCATTGCTCCCGGTTCGGCCCTGCCCTAAGGCAGCGGTGAGCAACGAGCAAGCGAGAAGGGGTGGCGGTCCGCTCGGATGTCCGCCGCGATTCTGCCACTTCGAGTTGTGGACACCGTGAGGTTCTCGGATTACGCTTGCGGCGTCATTCCGGGAGCCCCGGCATGTTCTATCGTAAGGCACATTCCGATGCAGGAGCCGTGTGCACGACGATCGTCTTGTCGGCGGCGGCAGCTCTCCTGATCGACTCGCGGTTGACCGCTCACACCGTCCTCATGGATTGTGTTCAACATCGTGTCGCCCTCGCCGTGGACCGGGCCAACATCGACGTGGACGTCGAGCTGATCTTCGGCGAGTGGCAATCCCTTCTGCAGCGGCGACAGATGGACCGCGACGGCGACGATACGGTCTCCTCCGAAGAGCGGGCCGCGTACGAGCGATATCTCGCCGGGACGCTGATCGAACCGCTGAGCCTGCTCATCGACGGTCGTCGGCTGGATCTGATTCCCCTCTACGAACCCTCGGTCGACCTGGGCGGCAGCCACAAGACCAGTCTCAGTGGGCATCAGGTCCGGCTGTCGTACTTCGCCCGGACGCCTTCCTGGTTGGCTGTGGGCAGCCAAATCACCCTTTCCGACGGCCTCTGGACCAGGCAGCCGGCCCTCAGCTTCCTGAACGTGACCGGGGGGGATGGCTTTCGACTGGTGGTCGAAAGCGTCGATTCGGCGGTATCCCCATGGGCGACGGGCGGTCCTCGCCTCATGCAGGCGCGCTGCACCCTGGCGGGCGGTGCCGTGGCTCCGCGGCTCGCGGCGGCCGCCGTTGCGGGCCTTGCCCCGGCAGCTAGCCTGGAACCTCATCTTCTTTCGGCCTCTTCACACCGCGGGGCGGAAACCGGCGGTGGAAGCCCCGCGGGGGCGGTGCTCCTGGTGATGATCATGGCAGCGCTCGGCGTGGTCGTGATCCTTCGGCCGACCGGCCTGTCTCGACAAGGAGGACAGCATTGAGAACGACAATGGCGATCCTATCGGGCTTGTTGTGTGCGGGTTTGGGCGCCTCCCCGGCTCTGGCGGAGGCGGTCAACGCCGCCGGCTTGGCTGGACTGCTGAGTCGCCAGCATGCTCACCTGTTCGACCCGGCGGGCCGGCAGGTACTGAACGACTTGAACCGCGGGCTCCGCGAGGCCGAGGAGCAGCTGCGCAAAGCCGCCGTGGAAGAGGACAAGAAGGCCGCCCAGGACCGGCTGGAAAAGGGTAAGACGGACCTCATCGCTCTTCTGGCAAAATGCCCGGGGTTGATGCGCGTGACCCTGGCAGGAGGCAAGCTCACTCCGCCCCAGGCAGGCTTCGTCACTCTGCCCGGCGACAGGGGAGCGGTGCTCATCTGCCTGGAGAACGGACCCGGCAGCACCCAGTTCGTCACCGCCCAGCAGGATTTGACCGAGATCCGCGGCGAACGCGCGGTCGTGGCCGTACGCGGCATTGGCCCGGGCTCGAATTGGATTCTCATCAGTCTCACCGGCGTCCCGGCGCTTCGAACCACGCTCGCGTTTGCTTTCGAAGCGAATCAAGGCCAGGCGGTCTCCTGGCCCGTCGATCTAATCAGCCAGGACAAGGCCCGGCTCAAGATCCGCATTCTCGATGAGGATGGCAAACCGACCCCGGCCATGGTTCGGCTGACCTGGGTGACCGGCGGGGACGTGGACGTGCGCCCGAGCAACGTCGTTGACTTTAGCGCTCAATTCGACAGCCAGGGTGCGGCCACCTCGCACCGGATCATGAACACCCCCGGCGGCCTGTGGGGTTACTACTGGGTGGTGCCCGGCCCCTTCGACATGGTCGTGCCGGCGGGTGAATGGCGCATCATCGTTCGGCGCGGGGCAGAGCACGTACCCGTGCAGGACAGCTTCACGACCACGTCCAACCAGACAACGGAGAAGGCCTACACGGTCAATCGCTGGGCCGACCTGCGCAAGCTCGGCTGGTACTCTGGCGACGATCACGTGCACAACCGCATCCTCAGCGATGACGATGCCCGCCGGTTGATGACCTACGTGAAGGCCGAAGACATTCATCTGGCCAATATCGTGAAGATGGGTGATATCTACCGCACCTGGTTCGAGCAGCGCGGATTCGGCAAGGAGTATCGCGTCATCGACGGCGACTACATTCTGTCGCCGGGCCAGGAATGCCCGCGCACCCACCAGCAGATCGGGCACACGATTTCGATGAATATCACCAGCATGGTCCGCGACACGGATAAGTACTACTCCTACGACTGGGTGGCGGACACGGTCCATCAACAGGGCGGGCTGTGGGGCTATGCCCACGTCTGCGGTCCGGCGTTCCACGTCCACCGCGACATGAGTGTGAGCATTCCTCAGAGCAAGGTGGACTTCGTCGAGTTGCTGCAATTCGCGCACCTGGGCACGGACCTGTTCTACGACTTCCTCGATCTGGGCTTCAAAGTCACGGCCAGCGCCGGCTCGGATGTGCCCTGGGGCGGCACGGTGGGCGAGGTCCGCGTCTATAGCTTCGTCGGCGATGGGGAGTTCAACGCGGATCGCTGGTTCGAGGGGATGAAGAAAGGACGCACCTTTGTGACCAACGGGCCGATGATCGAGTTCAAGGTCGATGAGGCTCTGCCCGGCGATGAGGTCAGGGTGAGCGGCAATCGCAAGCTGCGTGTTCAGGCCCGGGCGTGGGGCGATCCCGCCCGAATGACGCCGATCAAGCTGGAGATCGTCCGCCACAGCGAGGTCATTCGCGCCCAGACGGGCGGAAACGGCCAGGCCGAGGTCAAGCTTGATTTTGAACTCGACGCAGGCTGCGGCTTCTGGATTGCCGCCCGGGTCAGCGCCGCCGAGGGCCTCAGCGCCCACACCACACCGGTCTACGTCGTTCGTGAGGGATTGCGTTTCTGGCGGCCAGAAGCGGTGTCGAGGTTGACCGACAAGACCAACGGGTGGCTGGACGAGATCGAGAAGATCGTGGCCGAGGCGAAGGCCGCCGACCGCGCGGGCAAGGTCGAGACCGACCGTGCGGTCAAGCAGCTGGCCGTCCAGGGCGACGATCTGCTCAAGCGCGTGGCGGCAGCGCGAAAGATTTACGCGGAGCTCAAAGTCCTGGCCGAGAAGGAGAAAGAGACGCGGGCAGGAGCCGAAACGCCGAAGTGAGCGGAGCATGCGACGTGCGCAGGTTGGCTCCTGTCCGGGAAGCAGACGTCCGCGGACAGCTTCATCGATCCCGTCTCCGGTCGGACGCCCTTCACCGTTCCCGGCCAGGCTCGCCACTCGTGATGGCGATTGTTGGCCCCCGTGCACCCCGAGGCGGCCTTAACCGGTTGCTGATGCGGCCCACTCGGGCCGCGGCGGCAACGGACCAGGTTCCCACCAGGAATCCAATCAAGAAGTGGCTCGAGCCGGACGCGCCAGGACGGGACTGGCCCGCCTGATGCGTGGCTAGAGTGTATTAGGGGTATATAGGTCTTTATAGTGTGTCCAGCCCGTCGTCAGCGACTGGTCGATGAGCTCGACTTGGGGGGAACGGCCGCCAAGGCGGCCTGCTGGCAACGAGCCCCCGCTCAACAGCAACGGCGAACCAGCCGCCCAGACCATCACGGACCTGTCTGAGCAGAGGAGTCTCCGCCGGCCGATGGAACGTTCAAGACATCGGTTTCCGCCTCGAACCGTTTTCGGTTATACCATGGCGGCGGGCAGGCGGCTCACAGGGGACCCGTTGAAGGAGGACACGATTCATGTCCGAACCATGTCAGCTCGGCGTCCAGGAGGACATCTACCAGACCAAGCCGTTGTATCGGTGGCTGGCTTTGCTGGCCGCGCTGATGGCCTGGGGGTTCGACGGCGTCGAGCAAGGGGTCTACACCATCATGACCCGCGACGCCTTGAAGGACCTGGTTCCCAGCGTCTCGCCGCTGGTCCAACAGGCCAGTGAGATGAAGGTCCAAATGAATGGTGCCAGCCCGGACGCTCACGGCGCTCTCGTGGAGCAGCTCAAGACCACCACGCGCAAGATCGACAGTACGGTGGGTCCGTTCTTCAGCCTCTCCCTGGCGATGTGGATGTGGGGGGCGGCGGCCGGCGGGGTGCTCTTCGGACGGATGGGCGACCGTTGGGGCCGAGTCCGATCCATGCTTGTCTCGGTGTCGCTTTACGCTGCGTTTACCGGCCTGTCGGCGCTCTCCACCCACTGGTCTCATTTCATCACCTGCCGGTTCATCGGAGCCATGGGGCTCGGCGGAACGTGGCCCTTGTGCGTGGCCCTGATCGTCGAGACCTGGCCGGAGAAGCGCCGAGCGATGCTGGCCGGGTTGATCGGCGCGGCCGCCAACGTGGGTTTCTTCATCGCCGCAACGTACTCGAAATTCATGCTCAAGCACGACTACGACTGGCGCTGGGTCATCGGCATGGGGTTCTTCATCGCGATCATCAGCTTGCCGGTCATCTTTCTCGTGCCCGAGCCGACGCAATGGAAGCGATCCCGGGAGAAGAAGGAGCGGTCTCGGATCGGCGACCTGTTCACCCGCGAATACCGGCGATCGACCATCGTGGGCAGCCTGCTGTCCACCGTGGCATTGCTCGGAACCTGGGGGGCATTCCTGTGGGTGGCAACCTACGTGGACCAGATCACCGAGGGCACGCCCGACCAGGGCCGGGCCAAGGCGGCTATCGCTCAGTGGCAGTCCTACGGCCAGATGCTGGGTGGTTTCCTGGGCGGCCTGCTGGCCGGCTGGATGGGCAACAGGCGTTCGTGGTGCTTCCTGTGCCTTGCGGCCTGGGTGTCGGTGGTGGCCCTGTTCGGCCTGAACCGCCATTACGGCCTGCAGATGGCCCTGATGGGGGCTCTGGCCGGGCTGTTTGTGACCGGCTTCTTCGGCTGGCTGCCCAAGTACCTGCCGGAGCTTTACCCCACCCGGATCCGGGCCTCCGGACAGGGCTTCAGCTTCAACATCGGACGCGTGTTGACCGGCTTCGGCGTCCTCGGGGCCGGCAGCCTGGTCAGTGCCTTTGGCGGCGACTACCGCTGGGGGGCCATGACCATCGCAACCGTGTATCTGCTGGGTCTCATCGTGATCGCCTTCGCCCCTGATACCGGCGGAAAGATGCTGGTGGAGAATCCCCAGAGTCCCTCGCCTGGGCTGGCCTTCGAGACCCAAATGGCAGCCAGCGAATCGTCAGGGGCGGATCGGAGGTGACCAAGATGAGCACGAGGGCGACCGATGCCCGATGCGTCGCCGCGACGCTGTACCTCCTCCCGGTTCAGACCCGCGTACCGCTGAAGTTTGGACCGGAGACGCTCACGCATGTCACTTGCGCCCGCGTCTGCCTGAAGGTGAAGGATGGCCGCGGCCACATCGCCGAGGGCTGGGGTGAGACGCCACTGAGTGTGCAGTGGGTCTGGCCCAGTCGCCTCTCTTACGAACACCGCCACGAGACGCTCAAGCGTTTCTGCGTCCGGCTGACCGAGGCGTGGGCTCAATCCTACTACTCCGGCCACCCCATCCTCATCGGGCATGCCTTCATGGAACGTAGGCTGCCCGAGCTGCTTGGGCAAGTAAACCGAGAGCGCGGGCCGGACGTCGAGCCGATGCCCTGGCTGGCGGCCCTGGTGTGCTGCTCCGCATTCGACCTTGCCTTGCACGACGCTTTCGGTCGGTGCGTTCAACGGCCGATCTACCGCACCTACACCCGGGATTTCATGAGCAAGGACCTGGCCGCTTTCCTCTCCCCGGCCAAAGGCTCGGCGGTCAACTTCGAAGGCCGCTATCCGTGCGACTACCTGGCGGCCGAGGCCCCCGATAGAATCTTTGCCTGGCATCTGGTCGGCGGACTCGATCCGCTCGATGAGTCCGAGTTGACCGGCGCCGAACCGAAGGACGGCTACCCCGTTCTCCTGCCCGACTGGATCCATCGCGATGGTCTCAGGTTCTTGAAGGTTAAACTCCGCGGCAATGACGCGGGGTGGGACTATGAACGCCTGGTGCGCGTCGGCCGGCTTGCAGTCGAGCACGGTGTCGAATCCCTGAGCGCAGACTTCAACTGTACGGTGACCGACCCGGCCTACGTGAGCGAGATTCTCGACCGACTCAAGGCCGAGCACCGCCGGATCTTGGACATGATCCTGTATGTCGAGCAACCATTCCCGTACGACCTCGAAGCTCACCAGATCGACGTTCACAGCGTCTCGGCCCGCAAGCCGCTGTTTATGGACGAGAGCGCCCACGACTGGCGACTGGTCAAGCTGGGCCGCGAGCTCGGCTGGACCGGCGTGGCCCTCAAGACATGCAAGACGCAGACCGGGGCCGTCCTCAGCGCCTGCTGGGCGAAGGCCCATGGCATGGCCCTCATGGTGCAGGACCTGACCAACCCCATGCTGGCCCAGATCCCTCACGTCCTTCTGGCCGGGCACGTGGGTACGATCGCGGGCGTCGAAACCAACGCCATGCAGTTCTACCCGGATGCGTCCCGGCCGGAAGAAGCGGTCCACCCGGGGCTGTATCGCCGTCGCCAGGGGCAGCTGTCGCTGAGTTCGGTTCGAGGCACGGGCTTTGGCTACCGGCTGGATGAGATCCGGCGCGAGCTTCCGTCCCCGGTGGCCCTGGCCACAATCGAATAGGACGTCGGCGGGCAACGGTCATTCGTGCCGGTACTTGATGATCCAGGGATCTTTGGTCTCTTCCTGCCAGGCCCGCAATCTGGCCCGGAGCTCCTTGAGCGCGTCGGCGTGGACGGGATCGGCAGCCAGATTGTGAATCTCGTCCGGATCTTTGGCCAGGTCGTACAGTTCCTCTTGCGGTCGATGAATCAGGGCTTGCACGCTTCGCTGACCGTACTGCTTGTCTGCGCGGCTCAGGACACCTTGCCAAGTGACCGAACCCCAGAGGTCCGAGGCAAAGGGGTATTCGAGTTCGTGGGCCAGGTTCAGAATGTACTTGTACTGCCGTGTGCGAATCATTCGCATGGGGTAGTACATGGTGACCTCGTGGAAAGTGTGCGAGCCATAGACGACATCCCAGCCGGCCGGATCGCTCTGACCGAGAATCGGCAGCAACGATCGCCCCGAGATCTCCTTGGGAACCTTGGCCTTGCCCCAGTCCAGGATGGTCGGGGCGATGTCCACCCAGCTCACCATGGCATGATTGCTCACCGCCTGGCCCTCCTGGTCCGGCGAGGAGATGATCAGCGGCAGGTGGATGCCGGGGTCGTACAGTGTGGTCTTGGCTCCCGGAAAAGGCGGACCATTGTCACTGATGTAGATCACCAGCGTGTCCTGGCGATGCCCCGTGGTCTCCACGGCGTCCAGAATCATGCCAACGCCCCGATCCATCCTGCTCACGGACTCGTAGTATTCGGCCAGTTCCGAGCGGCTGTCGGCGTTGTCGGGCAGCCAGGCGGGCACCCGGATGTCCTCCGGGCGGTACTTCACCGGTTGTACCCCGCGGTGCTTGGTCTGGTTGTCGAAGCCCTTGTTGGCCCGGTGCGGGTCGGCGAACCCCACCAGGAGAAAGAAGGGCTGGTTGGATCCACGGGCCATGAATGCCCTCGCCGAGTCCGCCATGGCTGCCACCTGACGCGGGCCCCCGAGGCAGGGTAACTGCTCGTCGAATGGGTACACCTCGGGCGGTTCGACATGGTACTTGCCGACAATGGCCGTGCGGTAGCCGGCGGCCTTGAGCAGGGCCGGCAGCGACTGGACCCGGGCAAGCGAGTGAAAGTTGTGTACCGCGTGGGCCAGACCATATTGGCCGTTCGCATGATTGAACCAACCGGTCAGGATGACCGAACGCGAAGGGCTGCAACTGGAGACGGCGGCAAACCCGTTGGTGAAACGCGTGCCCTGGGTCGCCAGGCGATCCAGGCCAGGCGTCTTGACCACGGGGTCGCCATAGCAGCAGACCTGCCGCCCATGGTCATCACCGATCATCAACACGACATTGCGTAACCCAGCCGGGGCCGAGACCGGAACACCGAGAACCACGACCAGGAGAGACACAAGCCTGCGGATCATGAGGCGCCTCCATTCTGAGACACGGCGGCGGGCAACTCGACCGCACATTGTACACCGCAGCAACACCATGGCCATGCCACCTGCCGCCAGCGATTCGTCATGTGGTTGCTCTCCAGCGCGGTGGGGTGCGATTTGAGCTGCGCTTTCTCACGTTTCTCTCATTCGACGTCACTACCCTACGATCCCAGGCTGGGCGCATCGGGTCCGCTGACAGGCAGCGAATGCGGGTCGGCCGACGTGATATCAATAGGAGACTCTGTCATGGAAAAGAAATGGATTCAATTGGCTTCGTTTGGCGCTTTGATGATTGGAGTGGCCGCCTTCGCAGTCTGGGCCGAGGGCAAGGCCAAAGAGGTGAAGGTGACTCTGGATCAGGTACCGGCCGCTGTTCGCGAGGCGCTCACCAAGGCGGCGGGCAACGCCAAGATTGCCGAGATCGAGAAGGAAACCGAAAACGGGGTGGTAACCTACGAGGCGACGTTCTTCGTGGACGGCAAGGAGAAAGAAGTCAAAGTGACGGCCGAGGGCAAGGTGGTCAAAGAGGATGAAGGCGACGAGGACGAGAAGGAGGGTGACGAGGAGAAGGAGGAAAAGATCGCCATGGACCAGGTGCCGGCCAAGGCTCGCGACGCCCTCATGAAGCTGGTCGGGGACGGCACGGTGACTGAAGTCGTCAAGGAGATTGAAGACGGCGTGGTGTCGTATGAAGCTGAATGGACGGCCAAGGGCCAAAGCCACGAGGCCGAGGTCACTGAAGAAGGCGCACTGGTCTCCACCGAGGAGACTGTGGACATGAACGCGGTACCCGAGGCGGTTCGGAAGGCTGCGGCCAAGCGCTTCCCTGCCGGGGCCAAGCTGACGTTCTCGAAGGAGATTGAGGTGACCTATGAGGTGAGCTGTACGATCGACGGCAAGGAGAAGGAGATCGAGATCTCACCAAGCGGCCAGATCGACGATGACGACGAAGGAGATGATGACGAAGAGGATGAGGATGACGATGAGGATGATGAGGAGGATGACGATGACAAGTGAGCCAGGGTCTCAGCTTTCGGCGAGTGAGTGAGGCCCGTTCACGAAGTGCTTGCGAGGGGCCGGCGATAAGCGGGTCCTCGCTGTCCGGCGAGGATGGCCCGGCCTTCAGGTTGGGGATGCCCGGTCACCCTAGTTGGCGAAAAGTACTATCAGGAGGCCGCGCCGGAAAAAGTGATGGGTCGGGCCGAGGGCGTCAGCCTGAACGAAGCCCAGAAGACACCCGCGGGCAACCTCGAGAAATGCCTGCATGTCAAGGAAACCACGCTGCTGGAGCGGGGCATGAGTCACAAGGGGTAGGCTCCGGGCGTAGGGTTGCCCAAGGGCAAGAGCTTCCCGCTGGTGAAGGTCGAACCGGTGGAGGTGAAGACCGTCCTCCGCTCCGGAAAGACCCTCGCGAGGGAAAAGCCTGAGGTCTTCTGCGAAGCGAAGGATCGGCCGTGGGGTATAATCCACGAGTTCAAGGTGAGCCCTGGCGGGCAAGCTCTGTAGCCCGACCGAGGACCGATCATGGCGGGGAGGGCGAGGGCCTGGCCCAGCGGGGCACGGACCGCGGCAGGTCTTCGTCGCCTTCGATTCGCCGGATGACCTGAAAAGCGTCGTGCTCGCATGCGGATCCTGCTGGTTGAAGATTATGCTCCGTTGCGGAAATCGACGGCCCAGGGCCTCGAGGAGGCCGGGTTCGCGGTCGATGCCGCGGCCGACGGGGAAGAGGGGCTGTGGTACGCCAAGTCGAACGACTACGACGTCATCATTCTGGACTTGATGCTTCCGGGTATCGATGGCCTGACCATTCTGAAACGCTTGCGCGAGGCCGGCAGCGCGGTTCATGTCCTGATTCTTACCGCTCGCGACACGCTGGAGGACAGGGTGAAGGGTCTGAACATCGGAGCGGATGACTACCTGATCAAGCCGTTCGCGTTCGAGGAACTGCTGGCCCGCGTGCGGGCCCTGGTGCGGCGACGATATGAGACCAAGAACCCGGTGATTCGGATCGGTGATCTGGAGATCGACACCGCCGGCCGGGTGGTCCGCCGTGCCGGGGAAACGATCGAATTGACCGCCCGCGAATACGCTTTGCTGGAGTATCTGGCCTTGCGCGCCGGCCAACTCGTGAGTCGAACAGAGATCTGGGAACACGTGTACGATTTCCACTCGTCTGCACAAAGCAACGTGGTGGACGTTTACATCGGCTACCTGCGGCACAAAACCGAACGCGAAGGCACAACTCGCCTCATCCACACGCGCCGCGGGCAGGGATATGTTCTGGAGGAGGAGTCGGGATGAGGTCCATGCGGTCACGACTGCTGCTGGGCACAGTGGCCGGGGCGGCGCTGATTCTGTCGACGACAGGTGTGACCCTCTACTTGGTGGTTCGGGCATCGCTGACGGCGGAGTTTGACAAGGCTCTGGCAGACAAGGCTCGAACCCTGGCGGCCATGGCGGAAATCGAGAACGGCCGGGTGGAGTTGGACATCAAGGATCTGGATATGCCTGAGTTCCGGCGATCCGACCGGCCGGAGTATCTGCAGGTCTGGAAAGCCGACGGCGGGGTCATGTATCGCTCGCCTTCGCTGGGGCGCGGGGACCTCGGTCAGCGCCAAGGATCGCTCGATGCCCCGCGATTCCATCCGGCCATTCTGCCGGATGGCGAGGCTGGCCGGGTGATCAGCGTGACCTTCCAGCCCCGCCCAGAAAGCGAAAAGGGAGTGCTACGCCCTCCGCCTTCGCAGGACAGTCCGCGACTTGCGTTGGCTCTCGCTCGGCGCACCGGCGAGGTCGACGCGGTGCTTGCCCGATTGAGGTATCTACTGGTCATTGTGGGAGGGGTGGCGGTCCTCGTAACCAGCATCGCCCTGGTGTCCGTGGTCCACGGCGGCCTGGGACCGTTGCGACGCCTGGCCGAGCGGCTAGAGGATTTGGATGGTGAAAACCTCTCCGCTCGCGTCGAGCTCCCACGCGCCCCCACCGAGCTGGCTCCGATCGTTGATCGCCTGAACGATCTCCTGGCCCGGTTGGAGGCGTCGTTTCGTCGCGAGAAAGCGTTCACGTCCGACGTCGCCCACGAACTGCGGACCCCACTGGCTGGCCTGCGGAGCACGCTCGAGGTTTCAGCGTCGAAGCCACGCGAAGCCGACGCTTATCAAACCGCCATTCAGGAAAGCCTGGCCATCACCCGCCAGATGCAGACCATGGTCCAGAACCTCCTCTGCCTTGCCCGCCTGGAGACAGACCAGGTTCATGCTGCCCGCGAATGCGTGGAAGTGACCACACTGCTACGGGAATGCTGGGGAATGGTGAATCGAGAGGCGATGGAACGAGGACTGCGAATCACGTGGGATTTGGCGGACCCCTGCCTCGTCGAGACCGATAGCCACAAGCTCCGCCAGGTGTTCCAGAACCTGCTCGACAATGCGGTCACTTACACTGATGGGGGTGGTTCAATCGAGATCAAGGCCAAGGCGAGCGATTCACGGGCTCTGATCGAAATCACCAATACGGGATGCCGGCTTGCCCCCAAGGACAGCGAAAGGGTTTTCGATCGTTTCTGGCGCGGCGATAGCACGCGGGGGGATACCGGAGTTCACTGCGGCCTGGGCCTATCGCTCGCTCAGAGGCTCGTCGCCCTGCTGAAGGGGGATATCCAGGCCGAATCAACGAGAGACGGTCGTTTCTGCGTTCGCGTTTCGGTCGGGTCTTGGGTACGCCGCCCCGCCCTGCCGGCCGCTCCGTAGGCCGCCTGTCAAGTCATCCGATGCCAGCCAGCCGCAAAGTCGAGCACCTCGCAGGGGCGGAACCGGCTCTTGTAGTTCATCTTGCGGCAATCCCGTACATAGTAGCCCAGGTACAGATACGGAACGCCGAGTTGTCGGCAGTACGCGATGCTCCACAGGATGTTGAATGTGCCCAGCGAACGCTGGGACAGGTCGGGTTCGAAGAAGCAGTAGACCGTGCTGACGGCTTTGGGTTCCACGTCGATGATGGCCGCGCCAACCAGGTCCGCGCCCAGCCGGAAGACGACTTCCCGAGTCACGACGGGCGAGTCATACAGGAACTCGGTGAACTCCTCACGACTGGCGGCCATCTTGCCGTCGTGCCGGGCATCCAGGTACCGGCGGAACAACTCGTATTTCTCGGCGGACGGATCCGGATCGCCAATCTCGACGCTCAGGTCGCGGTTGCGGCGCAGGCAGCGGTTCTGAGCGCGGTCCGGTCTGAACTCCGCGACCGGGACGCGGATCGCTTGGCACTGGTCGCATTGGCGGCAGGTGGGTCGGTAGAACAGCCTGCCGCTGCGTCGGAAGTTCTGGTCCATGAGGTCGTGGTACAAGCCTGGCGAAAGCGAGGCGGTCATGAACGACACCGCGCAAGACAACCGGTTGGGCAGGTAGGAGCAGGGACGCTCGGTGCCGGGCAGGACGTGGATCTGGGTGGCGGCCCGGGCGATCGTCCTAGCCCTCCTGGAAGAGAGGCGTGGACAGGTAGCGCTCGCCGGCGCTGGCCAGGATGGCGATGATCATCTTGCCGGCGTTCTCGACCCGGCCGGCGACCTGGGCGGCGGCGCACAGGGCGGCGCCGGATGAGATGCCGCAGAGAATGCCCTCTTCCTTGGCCGCCCGGCGGGCCCAGGCGAAGGCGTCCTCGTTGGTCACCTGCACGACGTCGTCGATGATGCCGATGTTCAGCACGTCGGGAATGAACCCGGCGCCGATGCCTTGGATCTTGTGGGGTCCGGCGGCAAGTTCCTTGCCCGCTCGCTTCTGGGTGATGACCGGCGAGGCCGCTGGCTCCACGGCGATGCATTGGAACGAAGGCTTGCGCTTCTTGAGCTCCTCGCCGATGCCGGTGATGGTGCCGCCCGTGCCAACGCCGGCGACGAGAATGTCCGCCTTCCCGTCGGTGTCGTTCCAGATCTCCTGGGCGGTGGTCCTGCGGTGCATGGCCGGGTTGGCCGGGTTCTGGAACTGCTGGGGCATGATCGCGCCGGGCGTGTCGCGGACGATCTGCTCCGCCCGGGCGATGGCTCCACGCATGCCTTCCTGGGCGGGCGTGAGCACGACCTCGGCGCCCAAAGCCCGCAGCAGACTCCGCCGTTCGATCGACATGCTCTCGGGCATGGTCAGGACGAGCCTGTAGCCCTTGGCCGCGCACACGAAGGCCAGGGCGATGCCGGTGTTGCCCGAGGTGGGTTCAACCAGCAGGGTATCCTTGGTGATCTTCCCCGCCCGCTCGCCGGTCTCGATCATGGCCACCCCAATGCGATCCTTCACGCTCGACAACGGGTTGAAGTACTCGAGCTTGGCGTAGACCGTGGCCGGCGCCTTGATGATCCGGTTGATCCGCACCAGCGGCGTGCTGCCGATCGTCTGAGTGATGTCATCGTAGAGCCGGGCCATGCGAGGTACTCCTCGACCAGGTGTGTCAACGCCGTGACGTCAGCGTCAAGAGGATAATAGCGCGGGCGGCGGAAAGCGTCAAACGGAACTCACGCCACCTCCGCCGATCCGAGCAGGGCGCCAAGCTGTTCCCGCAGGCCCTTGAGGGCTTGGCCGCGATGGCTGACCTCGTGCTTTCGGGCGGAGGTCATCTCGGCAGTGGTCATTCCGTCCGGGTCGTACCAGAAATGAGGATCATAGCCGAAGCCGTTGGAGCCCCGGGCTTGGTCAATGATCCGGCCTTCGATCGTACCTTCGGCTGACGCGAGGCAGCGCAGGCCGTCGGACAAGACCACGACACACCGGAATCGAGCCGACCGCCTTGCGTGCGGAACACCGGCCAGTTTCTGGATCAGCAGCAGGTTGTTCGCCTTCGCTCCAGCCTTCTCGCCGGCATAGCGGGCGGAGCGGACGCCGGGTTCGCCGGCCAGGGCGTCGACCTCGAGCCCGGAGTCGTCGGCGATCGTCCAGAGTCCGGTCCTGCGGGCGTAGTAATGGGCTTTGAGCTCGGCGTTGGCCCGCAAGGTGCGGCCGTCCTCAACCGGCTCGGCGATACCCGGGTACTCCGACAGCCGCCGCCAGCGGATGAGCGGTTCCATGCCGGCCTCGACGATGGAGAGGATCTCTTCCATCTCTCGGGCCTTGTCCTGGTTCCCTGTTGCCAGCAAGATCTCGCGCATTGGAGTTCATCCGTTCTTGTGATCGTCTCTTCGGCCGCAGTGCACGATCGGGTCGAATCGCCGGGCGGAGAGACCCGGTTCGAGAGGCCGTGGGGGCGTGCCCCGGTCCGTCCTCACGGGGGCGCCGCGGGCATGGCGTCGCGGTCCGCCGGTCGGTTTCGCGGCACGGGCACGAGAATCGAAGGCGGCACGGCCATCTCGCCGCTGAGGCCGGTCCTCTTGACCCGATGCAGGTTCTCGAGGGTGTAGCGGAACTCCTCCGGTCGGCGGGCGATGAGCTGTTCGACCCGCGGCCCGAACCGTATTCCCTGGGCGGTGTGAATCAGGTCCGACTCGTCGAAATCGCCGACGAACACGAAGCTCTTAGCATCCTCGTGCCAGTAGTATGCGTTGAAGCCCTCTTCGCGAAGCAGTCTGACGTACTCCTCGGCCGCCTCGCGCCGCTCCTGGAAGGTCGGCGTACTGTAGAACACGCCGATCTGGAGGGTGTGCGTTCCCTGGCAGCGTACGACTTCCCACTCGCCGCCGCCGATCGCCGTGCCGGTAGTCACCAGCTCGGGCTTGGCCATGCGGAAGAGCGGAGTCTGGTTGATGACGACTCGCTGAAGGAGGTCCATATCGCGCAGGTAGTCCGGCGGAAAGACGAGCCGTTCGCCGCTTGCCGAGGGCACCTTGACGTACTCGCCGTAGTAGACGGTGCTGCTCTTGGGTGTGGTGACCACCTGGATCTTGCGGGCCTGGAGATCTTTGACCTGCCCGAGGAGGCTCGCCACCTGCTTGCAGGTCTCTTCATGGTTGGGACCTTCTCGGTGGTAGCAGCGAATCCGCCACTTCTCGACCTTCTGGGAGCCGCCGAAGAGGCCGCCCCCGCCCGGACCCCCGCAGCCGGAAAGCAGGGCCAGGGTCAACGAACTTGCCAGAACGACTCGGATGAACATGGGATGCTCTCATTCTGGGCTGTGGGTTGCCAACTCAATCACTTCCTCCTGGCCAGGGCGTTGCCTTGGGCGGCGATCAGTTGCCTGATCCCGCGACCGGCCAGCGTCATCATGCGGTCCAACTCGGAGCGGGTGAAGGTCGCGCCTTCGCCGCTGCCCTGGACCTCGACCAGTTTGCCCGACGCGGTCATAGCCACGTTGAAATCGACCTCGGCCCGCGAGTCTTCGGCGTAGTCCAGGTCCAGCAGCAACCGCCCGTCGACCTTGCCCACGCTGATCGCCGCCACCGGCTCGGCGATCGGCGATCGGTCGATCTTGCTCTCGGCCATCAGCCGGCGGACGGCATCGGTCAGGGCGACATACGCTCCGGTGATCGCGGCCGTCCGCGTGCCGCCGTCGGCCTGGATCACATCGCAGTCCAGCCAGATGCTTCGCTCGCCCAGGGCGGTGAAGTCCACCACGCTGCGGATCACGCGTCCGATGAGGCGCTGGATTTCGGTGGCCCGCCCGTCGGCTTGAATGCGGTGCCGCGGCCGTCGCGCCCCGGTCGAACCGGGCAGCATATCGTATTCGGCCGTGACCCAGCCCAAGCCCTTGCCCTCGCGCCACTTGGGGACGGACTCTTCGATCGTGGCGGTGCACAGCACGACGGTCTGGCCGGTCCGGATGAGCACGGAGCCGGGCGCAGCCCGCGTGTAGCCGCGAGTGATCTGGAGGGGACGCAACTCATCGGCTCGGCGGCCATCGGTTCGTCTGGGCATAGGGTCATTCTCGCTTCTCGGCGGCCGGGCGGCTCATTTCTTCGCGTCGGCCGCGTTGGTCAGCAGGACTTCGAGCAGCGCCCGCTGGGAATGCAGCCGGTTCTCGGCCTGCTGGAAGACGATGGACTGCGATCCATCCAGCACTTCGCTGGTGATTTCGTCGCCACGGTGGGCCGGCAGGCAGTGCATGACCACGGCCGTCGGCTGAGCCGCCTTCATCAGTTCGGCGTTGATCTGGAAGCCGGTGAAATCCCTGGCCCGCTGCTCGGCCTCCCCCTCCTGACCCATGCTGGTCCACACGTCGGTGTAGACCACGTCGGCGTCCTTGACCGCTTCGGCCGGCTGATTGGTTTCGGCGAAGGAGGCTCCGCTCTTGGCGGCCATCATCTGGGCGGACTCGACCTGCCCGCGGTCCAGGCGGTAGCCTTCCGGGGCCGCGATCACGAATCGCATCCCGGTTTTCAGGCAGCCGTTCAGCAGCGAGCGGGCGACGTTGTTGGCGTCGCCGATGTAGGCCAGCTTGCGGCCGTGCAGTTCGCTGAAACGTTCCTTGATGGTCATGAGGTCGGCCAGCGCCTGGCAGGGATGGGCCCAATCGCTCAGGCCGTTCACCACCGGCACCGAGCTGAACGCGGACAGCTCCACCACCAGCTGGTGTCCGAAGACTCTGGCCATGATCACGTCGCACATGGAGGAGATTACCCGGGCGACGTCTCGGACGTCTTCGCGCCGGGTGATTCCGACATGCTGGTCGTCGAGGTTGACGGCATGTCCACCGAGCTGGACCATGGCGGCCTCGAAGCCAAGCCGGGTCCGCAGTGACGCCTTCTGGAAGATCATCGCCAGGACCTTACCCTGCCACACGGGCTTGAACTTGCCCTGCTTGAACTCGCTCTTCCGGCGGATGCTGAAGTCGATCAGCGTCTTGAGGACGTCGGCGTCCACGTCGCGGATGGCCAGGAAGTGTTTCAAGGACCGCAGGGTTTGCGGGATGTCGCTGTTCATGTGGTCACCAGTTTGCCTTCCGCTTCTTTCATGGCCTCGGTCAGAACCTCGAACGCCTCGTCGATCTCCGCGGTCGTGATGGTCAGGGCGGGCAGCAGCCGCAGCACGGTGTCCTGGGTGCAGTTGATGCGCAGGCCGCGCTGCATGGCCGCGTTGACGATAGGCTTGCCCGGCACGGACAGCTCGATGGCGATCATCAAGCCGCGCCCGCGGACCGCCTCGACGATTCCGAACTGCCGCTGGAGTTCGCCGGTTTTCTCGAGGATATAGGCGCTCTTACGCTTGGCCGCCTCGAGCAGGCTCTCTTGCTCGACGGCCTCGAACATGGCGATTGCGGCGGCAACGACCAGGGGGTTGGCTCCGTAGGTCGAGGCGTGGGCGCCGGGTTTGAGCGAGGCGGCGACCTCGGGCTGGGCGACCATGGCTCCGATCGGGGCTCCGCCGCCCAGGGCCTTGGCCAGGGTCATGATGTCCGGCTCGATCGGATAATGTTGATAGCCGAACCACGTTCCCGTCCGCCCGCAGCCGGTCTGGACCTCGTCCAGAATGAGCAGGAGGTGGTTTTCGTCGCACATCTCGCGCAGGGCGGGCAAGTATCCCTCGTCGGGGATGCGTACGCCGCCCTCGCCCTGGATAGGCTCGAGCATGATGGCGGCGGTTTCGTCGCCGATCGCCTTTTCGACCGCGTCGAGGTCGTTGAACGGGACGTAGACGAACCCGGGGACGAGCGGCTCGTGCCCCGCGTGGGTCTTGGATTGGGCGGTGGCGGACATGGCCCCGTAGGTGCGGCCATGGAAGCTCCGCTCCATGGTAATGATCTTGTAGCGCCCGCGGCCGGCGTGGCGCCGGGCGAGTTTGATGGCGGCCTCGTTGGCCTCCGCTCCGCTGTTGCAGAAGAAGCTCTGCCCGCCGAAGCCGTGGCGGTGGATGAGTTCACCCAGCCGGGCGCCTTCCTCGGTGTAGAACAGGTTGTCGATATGAATGAGCTTGCCGGCCTGTTGGCGGATGGCCTCGACCACGCGGGGATGGCAGTAGCCCAGCAGGCTGCAGCCCCAGCCGGGGAAAAGGTCAAGGTAGCACTTGCCGTCGGCGTCCCACATTCGCGAGCCCTCGGCCCGCACGATGGCCACCTGGAAACGGGCGTAGTTGGGAATGACACATCGCCCGTAGAGGTCAAAGATCTCCTGACTCGTCATCTCCTGCTCCATGGCCCGTTTCTCCGGCCTGCGACCCGGCGCACCCGGCGAAACGGGAAACCCTGTATTGTACCCGACGGAACGGGCAGAGCAATCTCGTGAAAAGCTCGGGCGCAGGGCGGCGAGAGCTCCGCGATCGGCGTGCCATCGCCGGCGAAGGTCGTGATCGGCCGTTGTTCGGGTCGGAGGGCCCGGCGGTTGAACCCGCCGGTTACTTGTCGGACTTCTTGAGCCCGAGCGGCCTGATCATCAGGTGGCGGTACTCGATGGGCTTATGGTCGCCCTGAAGGATAATCGGCCCCGGGCCGCTCTCCTTGACGTCTTTCATCTCGTCATAGCGGTGGGTCGGCTTGGCCAGGACAAAATCCCTCTGGACCTGCTCGCTGTTGACGAACACGGTGGCCTTGTCGCCGACGACCTTGATGTACATGCTCTGCCACTCGTCGGCCGGGCGGCTGGCGTTCTTCGCCGGCCGTTTCTGCCCGTAGAAGGCGCCGGTGCCCCAGTCGATCGCGGGGTCGTCCAGGTTCATGCCGTAGTCGCCGCGGACCTGGACTTCGAACAGGCCGCGCACGAAGACGCCGCTGTTGCCGTTCTTGGGCACCTTGAACTCGCAGTAGAACTCGAAGTCGGTGAACTCCTTGGTGGAGCGAATGTTGCACCCGTGTTCGGGTTCCTTGAAGGAGGTGGCCAGAACGCCGTCCACCGCCTTCCAGGTCAGCTTCTGATTCTTGGCCAGCGGTTTCCAGCCCTCGAGGTCCTTGCCGTTGAACAGTGGCTGCCAGCCCTTGCCGACATCCGGGGCGTGCTTCTTGTCGATGTACACGACCGGGACGACCGTGTCCTTTGCGAAGGCCTCCTTGTTCGGATTGGAGGCTGCGGCAGCCGGGACCTTGGGCCTGGCGTTCTTCTTCTCCTTCTCCGCGGCATGCGTGCCGCCTGCGCCGATGGCCATGCCCGCCATGATCACCGCCATAAGCCTTGCCATTTGCCTCATCGTGCAGATGCCTCCATCCGTCAAGCCGTGCTCATCCAGGTCCGCTGGGCGGGCACCTCGACGGTTCCTTGTGCCGTGCGACCTGACCAGACCATGACAACCCCGTCACCCACGCATCAAGGCCGGTGAGTGAATCTCCCTATGTTCTCCGCAGCCCCCCGGCGCGCCGGAGGCGGCGATTGCCATCACCCTCTCTGATCCGTGCCTCGCGCGACCCGGCGGAAAGCACGGGTCCGTGGCTCGAACGCACCGGTCGGGCAAGATGCCTGTGCCGACTCGCATTTGTACCCTCGACTCCTCGTCAAGACAAGAGACGCGAGGATGTCGGCGACTGGTTGTTGGAGATGGTGGGCCCGGTCGCGAGAGGGCTATGAAGCCGGGAAGTCCCTCGGGATGAACGGCCGTCCGTTGCCCCCGCCACGATGAGCGCGCCAGGCCTGTGAACCCTTGGGACATGGGCATCGCATGCGTCCTGCCAAGCGCTTCGCCGGCCGGGCAGTCGGTCCGGTTGCCGGCGGGCAAGCGGCTGGTGCCCTGCACCGGCACGGAGCGCGTCGCATCTCCGGTCATCCCGGCCGTGGTGGGGAGCGCCCGGCGGAGTCCTAGTGCCAGTCGCTGCTCCTTGGGTTAGAATAGGTGGGCTTGGAGGATCGCGGTTCGTGAGGTCGCATCTCCAAGTAACCTGCGACATACGGTTGTGGAGGTCCACGATGCACACTCGCCATCACCCGTTTCGCCCGAGGCTGCGATGTCGTCTTGCTCTGATGGTGAGCCTGGCGGTCATCACGACCGTGCCGGTGGTTGCCCAATACGGCGGCATCCGCGGGGGTGTCCAGCGGAACCTGGACCGCGGTCGGGGGACGGCTTCACCGTCGGCCAGGCCGGGGGATACGACCAGGAAGGGATCCGAGACTACGCTGACCAGCGAGGAGCAGAGGAAGATCGTCGCGGAGCAGGACCCCGACAAGCTGGTGGCCATGGCCCAGGAGTTGCTCACGGCAAACAAGGAAAGTGGTGCCCGGTTGTGCCTGGACCGGGCCGTCAAGGCCAAGCCGGCCCTGCTGACTTTGGAGAAAGCGCCTGGGGCGCAGGCCTCCAAGGAGTGGGCCAGCTTCTGGTATGTCTACAAGGCCAAGCAGCAGGAGAAACAGCTCGATGCCAAGGACGCCGCTGGCCGAGTCAAGATCGCCGAATGGCTTCACAAGGTAGGCGAGGACGGCGCCGCCCGCGACCTACTCAAGAGCGCTCTGAAGATCAGCAAAGATGATCCGGAAGCCCTCAAGCGCCTGGAGGAATGGAACCTGAGCACCGAATCGGGTTTCCACATCGATCTGGCCTTCGGGCTGAGCCAGTCGCTGCTGCCGGAATCGATCAGCGACGAGGGTCAGGAACTCGAGCCGCGGCGGGATCAGCGTTTCATGCTTGTGCCCGTCGCCTATGATCCCGGCGACGCGAAGCTGCAGATCATGCCCAGCGCCTTAAAGGCCAAGTCGGATAGCGACAAGCCCTGTCGCGTCGTGGGCATCATGCTGCTGCTGGCTTCGGGCTCGATCCCGGCCATGGCGTCCGGGTCGTCGAGTCGGGTCTCCGGCCTGCAGCTGCAGCAACCCAATGACCCGATTCTCGAACAGATCGAGGCCCAGCGGGCCAAGGACGGCTCGATGGACCTGACGCTCTACAACCGGGTTCATCCCCGGCCCAAGCGGGAGCCGGGTGCCCCGGCCGGCAGAACGCCGCGGGAGCCGACCCCTCGTCCGGCTCCCGGGGAAGGGAAACAGACCGTGCCAGGCAGTGGCTACGCGGTCTTTCTGATCGAGGTTCCCGAGAGTGCCCAATCCGTGCAGGTCATCTGCCGGAACGACCCGCCCGCGACGCTGGGCTTCGAGTTTCTGGAGCAGCTCAGCAAGGTGAACGGGGAGCTGCAGCCTTCCGAGCGCACCAAGCTGATCGATGCCCTGATCGTTCATGCTTCCTCCCAGACTCCTTGCCTGGCCTCGGCGGCCATCGCCGGTCTGGCATCCATCCGCGAGAAGGCGGCGGCCGCCCCTGATTCGGGTTTGGCCAGAAGTGGAGGGGACCGTCGCTCCCCGACCACGCAGAAGCTGGAAAAGGCCATGTTGACCGGACTGGAGAGCGCCAGCCCGCAGGTTCGTCGTGAGACTTTCTCCGCTTTCGTGTATTCGCCGGCACCCCTGGCCCTGGCGACGCTGTCCACACTCTGGGGTGAGAAGAAGACTGCTCCGGCGATGTACCTGCTCGATCAGGTTGAGAGCATTCTGCAGGCCGTGCCGGCGACGGAGGACAGGACGCCGGTCGCGCCCGTGGCCACGGCGAGTGACGATCGCACCCAGCGCCTGATGGCCATGGTTGCGGAGTTACCCCCGTCTCCGGCGCCCCAGAACGTCTTCTCGATTCTGGCCGCCTGCCTGGGCAGCGGGATACCTGCAATCTACCAGCGGTCGCTGGACCTGATCGTTGCCTATCCTTCGCAGCAGAGTCTAGTCACCGTGGCGGACATGCCGAGAACGGCGTCAGACGTGAGAGCCGCGCTGATCGAACGGCTGACCAAGGTAACCGAAAACGCCACAAAGACGGCCGCGATGCGGATCCTGCTGAGCATGCCGGACGAGAGCACCACGGTCAAGCTACTTGAAGCCTGCGAAGGGACCAAGACCGCTCTGACCGGCGCGGATGATCCCATCCTGAGAGCCTTCAAGCGGGGCCAGCCGCCCCAGGTCCAGATCAAGCTCGTCGAGCTGCTGGGACGGTCCGACCTGAGCAGAGTGGCAGGCGAGACCGCCTTCGCCGACGTGCTGAAGATGCTGGCCAGCGATGCGACCAAGGATGCCGGCCTGCAAGCGGCGCTGCTCAAGCTGGCTCGAGGCCAATTCCAGGTGACCTATGAGGCTCCGATCCATCGGGGGCAGGGTCTTCCGGCCGCCGGTGGTGGTGTTCCGGGCAAGAGTTCGGCTCCCGAGTTGCTCCTGGCCACGCTCGCGACGGTGCCCAAGGGCGATCCGAAGGCGGCGCGCGAAGCGGCGGGTCTTCTGATCGAAGCGGGTCGCCTCGGGGTGCTGGAAGAGCAGCTCAAGCAGGCGACGAGCGTGGACCAGCGCGTTCAGGTGGTCCAGAATGTCGGCGTGAGCAAGGAGTTGGCCAAGCGGGAAGCGCTTCCGGTGTTCCTCGCCCGTCGTCTGGCCGATCCGGAGGAGAAAGTATCGGTGATGGCCCTCAATGCCCTCGCAGAGATCTACAAGAACGCCGACGCCAACCAGCGCTGGCGGCTGGATCTGGCGGTCAAGTCCGGCGTGGACGCCAAGGAGATTCTTCGGTTGGTGCAATCCAAGGATACCAAGGTCGCCCGGGCGGCCATGAGTCTCATTCGCCAGCTTGGCAAGATGAGCGCGGCCGAGTCCGACCAGATTCAGTCGAGCGAACCGGGCACCCGCGATCAGAAGTACGCGGCCTTCAACGATCAGCGCGGGGCCAAGCCGTCCGGCACCTACCAGTGCGTGGTCTATCTGGATGTGAAATCGGCGGCCACGGCCAACCCGCAAGACGGCAATGCGGGCGGCATGGAGGCAGACCTGGCCGAAGGGGTTGTGCCTCTGACCGAGGGTACCAGTCTGCCCTGTCCCGATCTGCGGTTGACCCTGCAGCCGGAGGGTGCCCAGGGCTTCCGGGTCATCTTTGACGGGCGTGATCTGACCCTTGTCGGGGGCGAGGGTGACGCCGGCGGGCCCAGCCGGTCAGCAGCGCCTTCTTCGACCGGACCGGTGACGCTTCGAATCGACGCCGCCCCCATTCTGCTCGAGGCCTTGAAGAAGGCTCAGGATCAGAAGTCATCCTTCGCGGCCCAGGTCAACCAAGTTGTCCTGAACGATCGCGTGCCCTGTGAGCTGAGGCATGAGCAGTTAGGTACGTGGGGCGGAGAGCTCCAGTTGCAGGGGGCTGGTGCCCAGAGGGGCATGGACCTGGAAACGCCGCTCCAGATCACCGGCGGGAAGATCTACCTGGAGCTGGTGGAGGCGGGGAAGTGACCCATGTGGCACGCGGTGATCATGGCGGGAGGTTCGGGCACGCGGTTGTGGCCGCTGAGCCGCCCGGCGCGGCCCAAGCAGTTGCTCCGGTTGTTCAAGGGAGAATCGCTGCTTCGCCGCTCGTTCGATCGGCTGGCGGGCCTGTTGCCACCCGAGCGGATCCACGTCATCGCGAACGGCGACTACGCTGCGGTGATGCGAGCCGAGCTACCGGAGCTGCCTGCGGAGAACTTCATGGCCGAGCCGTGTGCCCGGGACACGGCCAACGCGGTCGGTCTGGCCGCTCATCTGTTGGCCGCCAAGGACCCGGCCGGCACGATGGGCATCTTCACTGCGGATCACATCATCGAGCCGGTGGACCTGTTTCGCGAAACCGTTCGGCGCGGGTTTGAAACCGCCGATCACCATCCCGACGCCTTGGTCACGTTCGGCGTTGTGCCGCGCTCGGCTCATACCGGGTACGGTTACGTGCGCCGGGGGCGCAGGATCGCCGCGGGGGTTCACGAGGTTCTGCAGTTCAAGGAGAAGCCCGACCGGGCGACGGCCGAGGCCTACCTGGCGAGCGGCGAGTACTACTGGAACAGCGGCATGTTCGCCTGGCGAATCGCGACGGTGATCGAGCAGATCCGCAGATGGCAGCCGGCGACCCACGAGGGTTTGCGCGATGTGGTTGCCCAGTTTCACGAGCCGGGCATGTCTGCCGCGATCCGCGAGCGGTTTGGCGCCCTGCCCCGGATCTCCGTGGATTACGCGATCCTGGAGAAGGCCGAGGTCGTGCTGACCGTGGAGATGAACTGCCGCTGGCTGGATGTCGGCTCGTGGACCGCCTTGGCTGAGGTGTTCGAGCCGGATGCGACCGGCAATACGGTTGCTGCCCCGAATGTGCGTACCCTTGATGCTCGAGACAGCATTTTCGTCAGCGAGGGCGGCCATCTCATCGCGGCCATCG
This sequence comes from Phycisphaerae bacterium, assembly GCA_018003015.1. NCBI lineage: Bacteria > Pseudomonadati > Planctomycetota > Phycisphaerae > Phycisphaerae bacterium. The sequence goes on from JAGNEZ010000017.1 coordinate 89,572, forward strand.
GCGTGCGGGACCTGATGGTCATTCACGCCGATGATGCAACCCTGATTTGCCGCCGCGAGGACGCCCAGCGGATTAAGGAGATGGTGGAGATGCTCTCCGGGGCGACCGGGGGGGTGCCGGGGCCCGTGATCCAGGGGTGAGGCGGTTTTCGCTCCCGCAGGTCGTGGCCGGGGAGAATCGCGATGATGGTTCTTCTATCCCAATGGGCTGTGGTTTTCGTCCTGGCTGCGGCCGCGGCCCCCGCGACCGAGTGGGTGCGTGGCGGACTGGACGGGCGCCAGGGTTCCTGGGGCGTCCGTGGTGGTTTGCAGTTCGCGATTCCCCCGGGCTCCAAGGGTCCGCGCGGGCTGGTGCGCGTCCTGTCGCCGACCCTGCCAGGGGGGGAATACGATCTTGTCAACTTTATTGCCGTCGAGCCGATCGTGAAGGGACAGCGGGGCTTCAGTGAGTTGGAGCACAGCCGGCTGGATCGTCTGGTGGGCAAGCGTTTTTGGGTTGAGCCGGACGGGATGGCCGGCGAGATCACGCCGATCGATGGAGGCGTGGAGCGTCTCAAGGTGGTTGTTCGCGTAGAGCGGTTCGACAACGGGGCTTCGGTGCGGCTCGTCATCGAGCAGCGCAGCGATCGGCCGGATGAAATTGCCCTGATGCTTCAGCCCGAGCCGGACAGTGCCGCGATCGAGTACGGCATCCTGACCGCCACCATGGGCAACAAGGCGAGGACGCGGCTGCTGTGGCTCAAGGACGAGATCGTCAGCAGCCAGACCCTCTATCCGGACTATAAGGGGTTGCACTTCGCTCCTCACTCGATCTATCCGCTCCGCAGTCTCGCAAGTGGCGAGGGTGGTGATCTGCTGGTGGCCGTCACCACGGACGAGCAGCGTCCCGCCGACACCCGTCCGTTCCCGGGGAGCGACCGGTGGTACTACGGCGGTGCTCCGGTCACGCAATACTGGAGAATGCCCAGGGGCACGTGGCGAGAGGATGTGCACGCAGCGCTCAATGCCCGGTACACCTACTGGATGTCCTGGCGGCCGATCCCCGGCGGCATTGCCTTTGAGAACTTCGAGCTGCGCGAGCGTTTTCGCCGGGAACAGCGGTTTATCTTTGGAGTCACGCGGAAGACGCCCGCTGAGCTGGGCGTTCATCCGAGCGCGACCATGCCCTCGAGCGAAAGCGCCCCAGCTGGAAGGGGGGCATTATCCGGGTGAATCGTGCGGCTGCCTGTTTCGTCCTTTGGCCGCGGCCGCGCGGTGAGCACTGACCATCTTGAAGCCCTCGAACCACAGGATGCTCACCGTGCCGGCGGCCGCACAGGTCAGCAGATCCAGCAGCCCCAACCTCTCGAAGTGGAACATGTCCTGCAGGAAGGGGAGATTCAGCACCAGTGTCAGGAACCCGATGGCCCCGCAGAGGACGATCCACAAGGCCGTATTGGGCTCGTGAAGCATGGTGACGATCGTTCGCGACCAGGAACGGTTGGTGAGGATGAGTCCCAGATTGGCGATGACCAGGGTGGTGAACGTGAGGGCCCGGGTCTCGTTCTCCGTAAGCCCGCGCCATCGGGCGGCCCCGTACACCAGCAGCAGCATGGCCAGTACGCCCAAGCCCTGAAGAACGCTGAGCGTGATCGACCGGCTGCTGAACAGCGGCTCGTCGGGTTTGCGCGGCGGTCGGCGCATCACGTACGGTTCGGCGGCCTCGGCCTCGAAGATCATCGAGCAGGCTGGATCGATGATGAGCTCAAGGAAGACGATATGCACGGGCAGGAGGATCAGCCGCCAGTCGTGAAAGAAGACCGGGATCAGGGAAAGGCCGGCGATGGGCACGTGCACCGCGAAAATGTAGGACACGGCTTTCTGGATGTTGTCGAAGATCCGGCGACCCATGCGGACGGCCTGAACGATGGAAGAGAAATCGTCGTCGAGCAGGACCAGGCCGGCCGATTCGCGGGCCACGTCCGTGCCGCGGCCGCCCATGGCGATGCCGATGTGGGCTGCCTTGAGGGCCGGGGCATCGTTGACCCCGTCGCCGGTCATGGCCACGATCTCGCCGTTGGATTTGAGGGCCTGGACGAGCCGGAGCTTCTGCTCGGGAACGACTCGTGCGAACAGATTGGTTGTGCGGATCCGCCGGGCCAGTTCCTCGTCGTTCATCTGGTTCAGTTCGGGTCCGGTGATGCACTGGTCGAGATTCCTGAGGCCGATCTGCCGGCCGATGTTGCGGGCTGTGCCGGGGTAGTCGCCGGTGATGATGATGACTCGAATGCCGGCCGTGTCGCACTGCCGAATGGCGTCGGGTACCGCGGGACGGACCGGGTCCGCCATGCCGACCAGGCCGACGAACTCGAAATCGAAGTCGTGCTGGCCGTTGGGCAGATCCGACTCGCGGAACCGTCCTTTGGCCACGCCCAGGACGCGCAGGCCTTCGTTGGCCATTTGAGCGACCTGCCCGGCCAGTCCAGCCATCCGTGCGGCGTCCAGATGGCACAGGTCGCCGACCGCCTCGGGGGCGCCCTTGGCGGCGATGACAAACTCCTTCCTGGACGGGTCCTGCCAGGCGTGGGACAGGGCCAGCAGCTCCGTCGAGAGGGGGTACTCCTGGATCAACCGCCAGTCGTGGTGCAGGTGTTCCGTTCTGGCCAGGTAGTTGTCGCCCAACTCGGTGAGGGCCTTCTCCATCGGGTCGAACGGATCGCGCTTGCTGGCCAGGATGCCGAACTCGAGCAGCTCATGGAATTCCTCGGGCAATTCCCTGACCGAGGTGTCGTGGGCATCGAAGAGCGCTCCGTCGGCGCAGAGCTTGCTCACGCTCATGCGATTGAGGGTCAGAGTTCCGGTCTTGTCGGTGCAGAGCACGGTGGCGGCTCCGAGCGTTTCAACGGCTGGGACTCGGCGAGTGAGTACCCGGTGCTGTGACATCCGCCAGGCGCCTAAGGCCAGGAAGATCGTCAGTACCACCGGGAACTCCTCCGGCAGCGTAGCCATAGCCAGCGTGATGCCCGCCAGGAATCCCTCCTGCCAGATTGCCCAGGTGTTGCCTCGCGTCAGGCCGTACACGACCACGACTACCCCGCAGAGGGACAGCCCCACGATGGCCAGTCGGCGGACCATGCGACCGGTCTCCTTCTGCAGGAGGGTCGCCTCCACCTCGACCTTCTGAAGGGCCTTGCCGATCCTGCCCAGCTCGGAGTTCATGCCCGTCGCCAGGACCTCGGCCACGCCCTGGCCGCGGGTGACCATGGTGCCGGAGAAGAGGTGGGGCAGATTGTCACCTCCCGGGGGGGCCATCTCGGCGGCGTCGATCGAGGCCGTCTTGCTAACCGGAATGGACTCGCCGGTGAGCAGCGACTCGTCGGCCGAGAGATTGAGGCCGTGGCGAAGCACGGCATCGGCGGGTACCCGATCGCCCTCGGCCAGGATGAGGACGTCGCCGCGGGCGACCTCGCGCCCGGCGATGCGGGTTTGCCGGCCGTCGCGAACGACCAGGGCCCGAGGGCTGGACAGGTCGCGCAGGGCCTCCAGTGCCCGCTCGGTTCGTCGCTCCTGGACGACGGTGATGCCGATGATGACAAGGACGAAACCCAGGAGCATGGCGGCATCGGCCGGTTCGCCCATGAGCAGGTAGATCGCTCCGCAGGCGACGAGGAGCACGAACATGGGCTCGCGGACCACCTCGAGAAGAATGGCCAGCGAGCTCCGCCGCTTGCCGGTGGGCAGTTCGTTGAAGCCCTCCTGGTTCAGGCGTCGCTCGGCTTCGGTGCTGGAGAGTCCCCGGATACTGCGGATATCGAAATCGGCGGCCACGCGGCGACTCCTTCTCGGTGAGAGCGTTCTGGTCATCGCGGGAAACGACGAATGACTCGCGGGTCATCGTAGCGGCGCGCCGGCACGGTTTCTACGAGGATGATGCAACTGAGGATGAGAACCAGTCTCAGCATTTACTGCGAAGGTATGTTCACTGGCGAACATGCGAATACCTGATTCGCCAAGATCAGCGGAATGGCCGCTCGTCATCCGTTCACCGGGGCGACGAGCAATCGGATCACGCGGGGGGTTCTACTGGGATCGGGCGGTCAACTCCAGGCCGAGGCGGGCCCTACGACGGGTGGAACGTTTGGGGTGAGGACGGTGAGGAGGGGGACGTTGGGGAATGCGTCGAAACTGGAGAAGCGTTCGGCGATCAGCCGCAGAAGAACAGAAGGCAAGAACGCTGAGCGTCGCGCTGAGAGCGGAGCGCAGCTTTGTCGTTCTGAGATGATGATGCGACGGCCTCGGTTCATTTGGCCCTGATGCGCACCAGGCGCGGCCGAAGCGAGTCCATGGTCACGACGTCGCTGGTCATCTCCCCGCTCAGCAGATCCTGGCCAATGACGGATTGACTGCTGCGGCGCAAGGTGATATGGACCTGCTTGCGGCCGTAGTTGCAGAGGTTGACGATCGTGCCCTTGGGCGAGTCGGCACAAAGCCAGGCGACGCCGGTGACGGGTTGGCCTTGTGGGTCGAGGACCTGGATCGGTGGCTGAGCTTTCCATTCGGACAGCTTTGGCCGCAGGCTCTGGGTGAGGTCCTTCCAGGTGGTCTTGCCGTAGTGGAACGGCAGGTGCTGGGCTTTCAGTTCGGCCCTGTGTTCGTGATCATACTCGTCGCGGGACAGCGACGAGCCTTCGTCGAGCAGAACCAGTTGGCCGGTGTAGTTGCGTAGCGTTTTCACCGCGTCCTCGGAGAGATGGATGAGGTTGGGTACGAACAGCACCGGGGCGGCCGGCACGTCGCCGCGTTCGAGCTGACGCTCGGTGACGAAGCCGATTTTCAGGCCGGTGAATGAAAGGGCGATGTAGAGATTCTGGGCGCAATCGACGTGGCGGCCACCGTCCCAGACCAGTCCGGAGACGCTGTGCAGGATGGCGACTTGCGGTTTAAGGCGCTGGATGGTGGTGACTTCCTCGGCCAGCCGGTTGAGGTCCAGGGTCGTGTATCCAGCTGCCTCGGCGCAGGCCGGGCGGTGCATGATGCTGCCGGCGGTGTCACTCTTGGGATCGAACGACCGCTCCCAGACCCAGATAGTGGTGGCGCTCTGGCCGTGGATGGCACCTTGCCACAGGGCGGTGCGGACGTGTTCCGGCGGGATTGGGCGGGTCTCGCGGTCCACAATGACGTGGTTCTCCGTGTTGTAGACCGGGGTGTCTTTGACCGAGCGCTGCAGGTCGTAGGCGATGGCATTGAGCCGCCACTCCTGGGCAAACTCGCCGGTCTCGTGGTTGTAGAAGTTGATGCTGTCGTTGCCGTTGATCTGGCTGAACTCGGCAAACAACTCGGCATCGACGCCGTAGCGGACCTCGGCATTGCCGATCATCGTCCAAGTCATCGCCTTGGCGTGGACGGGCAGGTTGGGTGCGACCGCGTGGATTGCGTCGGCCATCATGCGATGCCAGCTGGCGAACCACTCCTGATTGAAGCGCACGAAGTCGTACCAGCATGGCGACGGCTTCACCGGTGATGTGCACGCGTGCCGCGCTGGTTTCGACGGTCAGCTTCGCTTCTGCTTGCGCGGCCAGGCGGTCGAGTCTGGCTCGTACGGTGAGATCGGCATAGCGTGTCGGCAGGACGAGATGGAAGGGTATCTCGAAAGGGCCGTCGCCGGGGACTTCGACCTCGGCCTGCAGGGGCTCCAGCAGGGCTTGCTTGTCCGGAGTCGCATCCGGCGTGGGCGACTCGCCCTCTTCCAGCTTGAGGTCATCGATCCAGACGCCCTTGGTGGGGTTCTCAGTAGAGATCAGGAGCGTGAAGTCGCGATCCGCCTCGGACGGCTTGAAAGTCATCCAGACCCGCTGCCATCGACCGTTGGTGGCCGGGAAGCGCAGGCGGTATTGCCAGGCGCGGCCGCCGCCGACCCAGGCGATGCCCGGATCGTCGGACCGGACATAGGCGCTGAGCGTGTAGGCCTTGCCGGGCTGCAGGGCGATGGGTTGTTCGGAGTGGAGCAGGCCGTAGATATGGGCGCCGAAGGTGGTGCCGTTGGTCAACCTGAGCGCGCGTTTGCCGGTGTGGGCCCTCCAGGTATCGATGCCGCAGGTCGCGTCGGTGTTGCGGCGGTCCCAGATCCAGTCCTTCGGCATGCCCTTGCCGTCGATGGTTTCGAAGCTTGAGTTGGCCACGAGGTTGGCGTGCACCGCGAGAGGTGCCAACGACGGCGGGTTGAGGCGGATGGTCTGGGCCGTTGCCGCGGAGGCCGCCAGCAGAATAGCGGGCCCGGTCCAGATTGCGGTCGTTTGCAGAGCGAGTGTCGATATCATATGCATCTCCGTCGACGGCGGCCGGCGTTGGCTGAGAAGAGGGTGGAAAGCCTGGATTCCTGTCGCCTTTCCGGTCGCATCTCATTCTTGAGTTTGGCCATTGTACAGAGTCCATCGGTTGAGTGAACTGATTTTCGGTAAGCCAAGGCACAGAGCACGGGACATTGACACATTGTTCGACGTGGTACAGGCTATCATCATGAGAACATCCGCGCAGAATGGTATCGTGGTGGTGGCCGCGGTGTATTGTGGCATGGCACAGGCGGAATGGCGCAACACCCTCAAGCCGGAAGGCGAACCGGCAGGCGAGGTGAAGGTGGTCGAGGCGGGCAAGTCGGTTGGCGTTATCCAGTGCCCCGCGCAGCCAACAGGCCCGGAGAGGAAAGCCGCCGCCGATCTCCAGCAGTGGATCAAGGAAATGACCGGCGCCGCGCTTGAGATCGCCTTCGGCGGCGCCACGTCCAACGGTATCGTGATATGCACGGACTCGTCGCTCGGTGATGAAGGCTACGCCATCACGGTCGATGCTGGGCGGATCGTTCTCTCCGGCGGCAAGACGCGCGGCGTCATCAACGCCGTCTACGCACTGCTCGAGGAGGACCTCGGCTGTCGGTTCTACACCAACGATTCCATTCGTCTGCTGAAGAGCGACGCGCTGGTGGTTGCCCCAGTCGCACGCCGCTACGTTCCGCGACTTGTGATCCGGGATCCATTTTACGCATGTGCGTTCAATCCGGTCTGGTCGTTGCGCAACCGTACAAACGCTCCCAACGCCGCGGTTTTGGAGGAACATGGCGGTCACGTGGATTACGGCGGCATGTTCGTCCATACCGCCGCACAGATGGTCCCGCCGGACAAGTACTTCAAGGATCACCCGGAGTATTTCGCGAAGACGGCGGCCGGCGGCCGGTCCACGAACCAACTCTGTGCCACCGAGCCCGGCGCGGTGGACGTCGCCATCGCGTACGTGCGGCAAATGCTGAAGGACAAACCGCACACCGAGGTCCTGAGCGTCTCGAAAAACGACAGTACCGAGATCTGCCACTGCGAACGATGCGTGAAGCTGCGCGAGTCCGAGGGATCGGACATGGCGAACCAGCTTTTCCTGGTGAATCGCGTGGCCGAGGCGATCGAGAAGGAATACCCCAGGGTGGTCATCGACACGCTGGCTTATCTGGAGACGATCCGGGTTCCCAAGACGATCCGCCCGCGAAGGAACGTGGTCATTCGGCTGTGCAATGACGCCGTGGGTTCTTGGGCACATCCGTTCACGCCGGCCGAGGGTTGCGATGTGGCCAAGCTCGCGAGGGCGTGGAGCGCGGCACATGATCGCATTTCTATCTGGGACTACAACGTCAACTTCAGCCATTATCTGGCTCCGATGCCGAATCTCGATGTGATCGCGGCCAACATCCGCTTCTGGGTGAAGAATCACGCCGAAGGGGTCATGCTCCAGGGGGGCTACCAGGGCCCGGCCGAGCAGGATGAGCTCAAGTGCTGGGTGGCGAGCAAGCTGTTGTGGGACCCGTCGCGGGACGAGAGGGCCCTGGCGGAGGACTTCATCTGGGGGCACTACGGCCCGGCCGCCGCGGCGATGGCGGAGTATGACGCTCTACTGGGGCGGACCATGGCGGAGCACGCGACGGAGATGGAGTCGCCGGCGGGCGGGATTCGCTATTCGATGGACGCGCCGTTCATTACCAGGGCATTCGTGACCAAGGCGAGCGAAATACTGGCGAACGCGAAAGCCCTGGCCAAGGGCAATGGGCAACTGGTGCGACGCGTCGAGCGTGCGGAGTTGCCGATCCTGTATGTACAGTGCGTTCGCGGCCCTGAGTTTGTCGGAAATGGGTACGCGAAGGTGGTCGGCGAGTTCGAGCGCATCGCACGCCGGGAGGAGATTCAGTACCTGCAGGAAGGCGGCCCCGACTTCGAGCCGAAGCTGGCCGGATACAAAAGCCGCATTCCCAAGTCGGCCGGCAGCAAGTGATGAGGAAGAGCCACGGGTCGCGAGACCGCGCTTGATCCGGCAGGCGAACCTCGCCCTCGGCAAGCATCGCCCGCCCGATCCCTTCCTCCGTTCTCGACTCTCAACTTCCCGGCAGCGCCGGTTGGTCACCTTGCCGTCCAGCCGGTCGCCGGGTAGTCTGCACTGCCACTGTCTGGGAACTCTCAGGATGGCGAAGCCCTGCTTGCCCTCCAACGGGTACGGGTGCAGTTCGGATCGCTGGTCGCGGTTCGCGATGTGTCGTTTGAACTGCTTCCCGGACAGCTGATGGGTCTGATCGGGCCGAACGGTGCCGGCAAGACCACCCTCCTGCGCGCCATCGGCGGCATTCAGCCGCTCGACGCCGGAGTGGTCCACATCATGGGCAAGAAGCTGACCCCCTGGGCCATCGAGGCCGCCCGCGAAATCGGATTCACACCAGACAACCCTCCGGTCTACGAGGGTCTGACCGTTCGCGACTTCCTGCGGTTCATTGGCCAAGGGTACAACCTCGATCCGGAGGACATCGAGACCCGGATCGCCTTCTGGCTCGAACAAGTCTGGCTCACCGAGAAAGCCGACCAGAAAATCAAAGCCCTCTCTCGAGGCATGCGTCAGCGGATCGGCATTGCCCGCACGCTGCTGCCGAATCCCAACGTGGTCTTACTTGACGAGCCGGCCGCCGGCCTCGACCCCGCCGGCCGGGTGCAGTTTCGCCGCCTGCTCTGCAGCCTTCGCGACCAGGGTAAGGCGATCGTCGTGTCGTCCCACATTCTCGCGGATCTCAACGAGTACTGCACCCACATTGGCATCATGGCCCGCGGGACGCTGCTGCAGTTTGGCACGGTGGCCGAGATCGCCTCGGCCAGCGGCAACGGGCGGCGTTGCCGGTACACCATTGTGCTCACCCGGCCGATTCCCGAGGCCGAGCTTCGCGCCATCCTCAGCGACCTGGACGGCATCACGGAGTTCAGCGTCGATCGCGACCGGATCACGCTGGAATACAGCAACGAGCGGGACGATGCCGCCGAGCTGCTCGCCCAGCTGGTCAAGCGGACTCTGCCGGTGGCGGCGTTTGCCCCTCACCGGCCGGACCTCGAGGAAGCCTATCTGCGGACCGGGATTCAACAGGTAGACTGAAGCCATGGCCGAACAGCCGGTTGGATTGGGAGTCGACAACGCCATCGCCTGGGTGCAATTCCGGCTGCGGGGGGGGTGGAAGAACGTACTTATCGTCGGCGCCGGCTACGTTGCGCTCATCGGCATGCTCATGTTCCTGACCGTGCAGATCGAGCCCAAGGAGATCAAGAACATCATGTACGGCTGGACCATCGGTCTGATGGCCCTGCAGTGCGGCACCCTGATGCTGGTGGCCGGTTCGAGCGTCCGGACGGCCATCCGCAAGGACGTGGACAGCCAGTTGATCGAGTCGCATCGCTTGATGCCCGTTTCCGGGTTCAAAGCCGTGGCGGGTTATGTGATCGGCTGCTCGGCCCAGAGCATCACTGTCGCATTGGCCAATGTCGCCCTGGGCATGATCGCGACCGCCGCGGCGAGTCTGTCGATTGCCGATTGGGTGATGGCCAACGCGGTCCTGCTGTTCTTTGCATTCACCAGCTGGGTGGTGATCGCGTTCCTATCGCTGGTATCCAAGAGTGCTTTTGCATTGATCCTGGTTCTGGTGATCGTGGCCACATTCAGTCAAGGTGTTGCCTTCCAACTCCTGCCTGGAATCAGCGTTCTGATGGGTCCGATGATTGGCAAGACGATTTTCGGGATCAGCAGTGGGGGCTTCCGCTGGGGGACCGAGTACATGGTCTCGCTCTTCACTCAGGCCCTGCTGGTCATGTTCTTTATGGTGGGTGCAGCCCGCAAGTACCGGCGGAACGACATTCCGGCGTTCGGACCGTACTGGGGCCTGGGACTGGTCGCCTTGTGGGTCGTCCTTTCGATCATGGGTATTTCCTACTGGGGCAATATCGGCTTCGCCGTCTTGCCGCGGTGGACGCGCGAGGCTGGGCTGATGCAGCTGATTGCGTCCATTCTGGTGGCCATCCTGGCGGCAATCGTGCCGGTCTCGAGCGTTGCGTGGCTGCACAGTCGATGGGAGCGCCGTCGGGCTCTCGGCGATCCGGACCTGCCTCGACGGCCGGTCGCGATCATGGTCGTGGTGGCCGTCGCGAGCCTGTTGATCCTGCTCCTGCCTTGCGGGACGGTCTATTCCGGGGTATGGAGCGTCGCGGCCCCAGTGGGCAGTGTCGCGGTGATGCTGGTACCCCTGGCTTCGCTGATCGGCATCGGGTACCTGATGGCTGCCTGCTATCGCCAAGGCAAGAGCGCCCTGATCATCACCCTGGTATGGATCGCGACGATCTGGTTACTGCCCCTGCTGGTCGATCTGACGCGTTATCAGGTCCTGCGGTACAACTACCAGACCGGCCGGGGGATACTTCAAGTCGAGCCGGCGGTGACCACGTTCATCTCCCGCATCAGCCCGATCGGCATACTGCTGGCCGGCTACGCTGAAGCGGGGGACTACCGCGACTGGGTATTCAACCCCATACCCGGACTGGGCATCCAGTTCCTTCTCGCGGCGGCGATGGTGGCACTGTACCACGTGATCAGACAGAGAGCGGCCGGTTCTCCGGCAGACACGCAACCCTAGATTCCCCTTGCAGGATGAGCCAACCTGCCATGTACCTCTCGGCGATGGATCTTCTCCGCGTGTGCCGCGCCCGATTGCTCACCGGCGAGATGCCACCGCCACACCTCCTGAGACCAGGGCTAGGGCTTGGGCAAGCTGGCAAGGCTGTCCTTTGCAGCTTTGGAGAGATCGGCGTCCGAGTCCGTGGCCAGTGCCTGGAGCACAGGGGCGGCCGACGCGTGTCCGACCTCGGCCAGTGACCTGATCGCTACCAGCCTGACGGCCTTGTCACCGCTCTTGGCGGCGTTTGCGATGGCTGGAACGGCGGTCGGGTCTGCCCGCAGACCAAGCGTCTGGATCAGCAGGATCTGGTGGTCGGCCGGGAGGTTCGCCAGGGCGGAGGCTAAGGCGGAGGTCGTCTCGGCCCCGGGCATTTCCCGGCTGGCCCGGCAGGTGGCGGAGAAGAGGGCGAAATCCGAGTTGGCCAGATACTCCTTAAGCAGGGCAACGCCCGCTTGCTTGCGGGTCAGAATGGCGCCGCGCACCGCCGCGGTGCGGACCTGATGGGCGACGCTCTTCATCCCGCGAAGTTGGTCGTAGATGGCGACCGCCGCGTCGCCCTGGTTGTCGGCGGCCAGCCGCTCGGCGCAGCGCAGCAGGCCCTCGCAAATTGCCAGTTGCCGAACAGGGGGGGCCTTGTCCACGGCGCCCTGCAGGGCCTTGGCCGCGGTCTCGTTCCCGATGCACCCCAGGGCCCTTGCGGCGGCCTGGACCGGACCTGGCCGGCCCTTGGTCAACAGTTCGGCCAGGGCGTCGACCGCCTTCGCATCGCGGCGTATGCCGACGCTGCCGATCACGCCAACCAGTTGCCGCCCTTTCACCGTGCCCAGGGCGTCGCGAAGGCATTCGTCCACCGAGGGATCCGTGATGGGCTCCAGCGCATAGCGGGCCATGTGAGACAGGTGCTCATCGGCGAGCAGACTGGCCAGAGCGGGCACGCATGCCTTGGTGCCGATGACCGCGAGCGAGCGGCAGGCATCGGCCTTGTCCTTGTGCGGAGCATCCGACTTCAGTATCGCAATGAGCTTCACTTCCCGGGCCTGGGCCGCATTCGGGTCCGCCTGGCCGAAGGCCGGGACGGCCGGCGTCATTGCCGTGGCGGTCAGAAGCAGTCCATAGATGTGCATTCGTGACATGGCGTCTTCTCTCCTTGCTGGAGCTGACTCTCAGATCATCCACGGTGCCCGCATCGCCCGCGTCCGAAGTCGATTAGCCTCGGCATCGCCGGCGAATTCCTGCTTGGCGGGGTCATATCTCATATTGCGCTTCAGCCACATGCAGATGTTCGCGGCATGGACGGTGGACATCGAATGGTGCATGACCTCCGGGCTGGCGACCGTCGGCTGCCGGGACTTCACGCAGTTGAAGAAGTCGCGAACGTGGTTCATGGGACGGCCGGTGCGGGCGATGTAGTCGGCGACGACCTTGTCGAAGTCGGCCAGCAGGGCGGGGTTGGAGACCACCGGCTTGGGATCCCAGTCGGCGGCGGAGACCCATCCTTCCGGCCCCTCGAACCGCATGCCACAAGGGCCCTTCCAATAGCCTCCTTGGTGTAGGATCATCTTCACGCCGTTGGCGAAACGGGTGACCATGCCGTCGCCCGTTCGGTTATTCACGTATTCGTATTCGACGGGCGAGGTACCGAGCATGTCCAGGCCGGCCTGGGCCTGGGCGAAGGTGTGGGCGCCCCATTCGCCGATGCAGCTGGTGTGGAAATCGTAGTGGCCGCGCCAGCCGCCCTTGACATAGTTTGAGTTGTAGGGCCGCCACGGGCACGGGCCCAGCCAGAGGTCCCAGTCGACTTCGTCCTTGGGCGGCTCTGGTTCGGCCGGCAGCCAGTCGTGGCTCAGTTCGGCCTCTCCGCCGGAGATCTGGGCCCGGGCGGTGTGGACCTTTCCGAGTTTGCCGCTCTTGGCCGCCTCGATGCACCACACGAAGTTGGCTTCGCTGAGGCGCTGGGTCCCGGTCTGGTAGACGCGACCGTAGCGCCTGGCCGTATCCACGACCGCCTGGCCCTGGGCGATGGTCATGCACGAGGGCTTCTCGCTGTAGACGTCCTTGCCGGCCCACATGGCCATGACCGCCGCCGTCGCATGCCAGCGATCGCCGGTGGCGATGAGGACGGCGTCGATATCCGTGCGGCGGGCCAGGAACTCGCGCATGTCGCCGTAGACCTTGCAGTCCTTGTTCCCGTAGTGCTGGTCCACCATCTGCTTGACGCCCTCGCGCCGGCTCCTTTGGGCGTCGCAGACTGCGACGAACTGAACGTCTTTCTCGGGCAGCATCCACTGGAGTACAAACGAGCCGCGGCCACCGATGCCGATGCCCCCCAGGAGGATTCGCTCGCTGGGTGGCACGGTGCCGTTCAGGCCGAGGGCCGAGCCGGGAACGATGCAGGGCGCCGCGACCGCCCCGCCAGTCAGCAGGGTGCGTTTCAGCATCTCGCGCCGGGTCAGGGACGATCTTCCCGATGGCTTGCGGATGGCTGGCTGATGGGCGTCGAGGCCGGTTGGATGGTGGTGTTGTGTGGCCATGCGGGCACCTCAGAATGGAGAAGCGAACACGCCTGACCGCCCGGCTCTCTCGCGGTCGGCGCGCCGACGAGGGCTGGAGAATCGGGTCGCGCCCGTATTGTGCAGACCGCCGGCTAGAAGTGCAAGAGCCTGGAATTCCGTGGCGCCCTCTTACGTTCTCAACGGGGGCCGAGTCGGATATGCAGGCGTTGGGGGAGACGGCTCGGTGCGAGTGGCGTGGTGGTGCTGGTTCTTGTAGAAAATGCCGGCCTCCGAGTGAAGATCCGGCTAGCTTTTCACGATACTGTGCTGGATGGCGAAACGGGTCAGCTCGGCGTTGTTTCGGATGCCCAGTTTGGCCAGGAGGTTGAGGCGGTGGGCGTCGATAGTCTTGACGCTGACGCCGAGCTCCGCGGCGATCTCCCGATTGGTCCGCCCCGACGCCAGGTGGCGGAGCACCTGGAATTCGCGGTTGGAGCAGGCTTCGAGGGGATCGCGGACCCCGCCCTCGACAAAGCGGATGGCCATCGAGTCGCGGAGCGAGGAGGAGATGAACCGGTTCCCGGCGTAGACGGTGCGGATCGCGTTGACCAGCTCGGCCGGGGCGGTGTCCTTGGTGACGTAGCCTCCGGCGCCCATGCGAAGCAGTCGGGCGGCATAGTGCTCATCATCGTGCATGGTCAGCATGACGACTTTCGGTGGCCTGCTCCGCTGCTTGACGAGAGCGCTCATCGTCTCCATGCCGTCCATCTCGGGCATGGCGATATCCAGGAGAATGACATCAGGCTGGAGGCGGTCGATCGCCTCCAGCGCGTCCTTCCCATTGCTGGCTTCGCCAACAATCTGGAAGTCCTTCTGTTCCTCGAGCATGCGCTTCAAACCTGCCCGAACGAGCTGATGATCGTCCACAACCAGAATCTTGATCATGAAGTCCTCTCGCTTTCCACATGATCCTGCAGGGGCAGCCGGGCGGTCACACAGAACCCGGAACCAGGCTCGCTCTCGATGTGCAAGCTACCATTCAGTAGAGCTACGCGCTCTCTCATGCCTATTATACCCAGAGACAGCTTGCCTGCCAGCGCATCGGGGCCGGCACCGACCCCGTAATCCTGGATGCGGACGGTCAGTTCGCTGCTCGCCTCCTCTAGAGACACCTCACACCACCGTGTCCCGGCATGCCGGGCCACATTGGTCAAAGCCTCCTGGACCACCCGAAAGACCACCGTCGCCGCCGGATCGTTCACCGAGAGATCGTCGGGGCTGGCCGAAACCTCGCAATGCACGCCGGTCCGCTCCTGGAAATCCGCCGCATAGGATCGCACCGCCGCCACCAGACCCTGGTGATCTAGAACCGGCGGCCGAAGACTCTTGGACAGATGCCGCACGCTGGCGGTGATCTGACGCACATACTCTCGGGCCTCGGCCAGATGGTTCCTGATCCCGGATTGATCAGAGAATTCCCTATCTCCCAGCCATGCCAGGTTCATATTCAAGGCGGTCAGCAGTCCACCGAGTTCGTCGTGCAGTTCCCGGGAGATTCGGGCGCGCTCGCGCTCCAGGGTCTTGCCGGTATCCGCGGTCAGTTGGCGGATCTGCTCCAGGTGCCCCAACCGCTGGGCCTCGGCCAACTTGCGGGCGGTCGTGTCCCGGGTCACATTGAGGATCCCGTTCAGCCCGGGCACCTGGGTTTCTTTGAGCAGACGGCCCTGGCTCTCCACCCAGACATAGCGGCCGTCGCGACGGCGAAGCCGGTACTCGACGGACACGGTCGCGACCTTTCCGTCGATCAAGTCCCTGATCTCGGTCGCGATCCTCTCGATGTCGTCCGGGTGGAGAAAATCAAAGCCACAGCTGCCTAAGACTTCTTCCGGCTGGTATCCGAGGAGGCCTCGGACGGCGGGAGATACGTAACTCAAGGTGTTGTCCGCCGTGTGCACCGTGATGGTATCGGAGCAGTGATCCGCCAGGAGGCGATACCGCTGCTCGCTCCTGCGAAGCTCCTGCTCCATTTTCTTGCGCGCATGCAGGTGGCCGAGCATTGAGGCGTACAGACAGAGGAGTCTGCAGTCCTCGTCGGTGATCGGTTGCCCATGGATCAGATTGTCGATCATGAGCAGTCCGATGTTGTTCTGTCCGTCCCAGATTGGCACCCAGGCGCTCGATCCCCGCCCGACCACTGCAAGGTGGTGGTTGTGGAGATTCGCACATTCCTCCCGGATCGCGGAGCTGGGTGCGGAAGGCTTGAGGCTTTCGGCGATGGGGGCGTTGGTGCGGATGCGGCAACCGCGTTCGTCGCGCGGGCGACCCTGCTCGTCGGTGCCGAACGTGCCTTCCAGATACGAACCATCGGGGCCGGTCAGCCAGACGCTCATTCGATCGAAGCCGAGCTGGGACCGGCCCAGAACGACCGACTGTCGCAGGAGATCCTCCAGCGTCTCGGCTCGGCTCAGTGAGTTGTTGACCTCGTAGAGGGTCATAAGACGCTCTGTCAGGCGACGCTGCTGTTCGTCGGTCGCCCGGAGTCTCTCTTCGGTCTGTTTGCGTTCGGTGATGTCGCGGACGAGCAGCAGGGCCTCGAGTGGCGACGATGGCATCATCCGGGCCTCGTACGCCCGCGTCCGCCCCTCGAGTTCGATTTCGTATTCGATGGTCTGCAATTGCCTGGTGCTGAAGGCCTTCTCGGTCGTTTCCTTCAGCAGGGCGGCAAGCGGTGGCGGCAGTACACTACCGAGGGGCTTGCCCAGAAACTCCTTCTCGGCAACCAGCGGCGGGAAGTCCATGGCCGGTTTGAAGTCCAGGGCGACCCCCTCCCGAGTGATCCGGAACAGCATGTCCGGGATGGCCTGCAGCAGCGCCTGGGTCCAGGCTCTCACTGCCTGAGGCATTCGAAAGCCGGCCGACTTGTCAGAACCGAGTGACCGCATCATGACCACCCCACGCAGGTACATCCTGACAAGCTCATATGATACCCCTCCGGCTGGCCTGTTGCGATGGCGACGCGGTCATCGCGTGGGGTCTGGTTCGCGGGGGCCGTGACTGGGGATAGGGTGAACGGGTGATCTGGTCCGGCCGTGATCGCCGTGAGGACATGGCCGGGGTCACCCGGCAGCGTCGGGCGACCTGGCTCCGATCTTGAGCTCGCTCCTCAGCGTTTCGACGTCCGTGGCCGGCCGGCGGCAGGTGTGGTTGCGGCAGACGTAGACCGCCCCGCGCCCCTGGATCCGCGTCTTGCCCTGCAACAGGGGAATCCGGTCTTGCCATGCGGCCGCGTCCGGATCCTCAGGGTCCAGTAACGCGACGATCCGCCAGGGATCGTAGACCTCATGAACCGCGTGGATCAGCGACCGGGTTTCCGTCTGATTCGGGCTTCCGACAATAGCGACCTCGGAGGGGGCAGAGCCGGCGGCGGCCACGCCGGCCAGGAAGCGCGCGAAGCTCAGCGGGGACTCGGTCACGGCGCCCGCGAAGGCCCGGATGGTGCGATCCGCCTTGACCCGCAAGTCCCGGCGGTCGAGCAGGGCCGCGAGCCTCAAGAGATCCATCAGGGCCACCGAGTTGCCCGAAGGGGTCGCATGGTCCCGGCTATCCTTGGAGCGCACGATCAGCCTCTCGGCATCATCGGCGGTGTAGAAGAAGGCCCCGTTGGCGTCATCCCAGAAATGATCGATCATCAGGTCGACCAGGCGAACGGACTCGTCCAGCCAGCGCTTTTCGAAGGTGCTCTCGTACAGTTCAATCAGCCCTTCGATGAAGAACGCGTAATCGTCCAGATACCCGCCGGTGTGAGCGGTGCCCTTGCGATAGGTCCTCATCAGCCGCCCGTTCTCGCGCATCGAAGTCAGGATGAAGTCGGCTGCTTGAGCCGCCGCCACGGTGTCACGGCGCTCCCCGAGAATCCGGCCGCCCCGGGCCAGGGATGCGATCATGAGGCCGTTCCAGCCGGTCAGGATTTTGTCGTCGAGAGCGGGCGGCACTCGGCGACCGCGAGCGGCGAGCAGTCGGGCCCGCGCCTCCGCGAGGATATCCTTGAGCGTCTCCACTTTGAGGCCGTGCGCCCTGGCGACCGTCTCCTCGCTGCGGGGGACGTTGAGGATGCTGCGTCCTTCCCAGTTGCCCTGGTCGGTTACATCATAGAAGGCGCAGAACAGCTCGCCGACCGGGTTTCCGAGGACGGCCATCACCTCCGGCTTGGTCCAGACATAGTACCGACCCTCGCCACCCTCGCTGTCCGCATCGCGGCTGGAGTAGAAGCCGCCTTCCGGTGATCGCAGATCGGTCAGCACGTAGTCCAGGAGGTCCGCGGCCAACTGGGCGTACCACGCCTTCCTCGTCACCTGAAATGCCTCGAGGTAGATGCCGCTGACCAGGGCCTGGTCGTACAGCATCTTCTCGAAATGGGGCACCAACCAGTAGGGATCGGTGCTGTAGCGGGCGATCCCGCCGCCGAGGTGGTCGTAAATGCCGCCGTGGCCCATGTGGTGCAGCGTCAGCTCAACGAGGTCGAGCAATTCGCGGCGAGGCCGGCCGGATTCGAGGGTCCGGTGGTACTCGCGGAGCATGATCCCCATGGCCATCGATGGTGGGAACTTGTTGGCTTCGCTGGCGATACCCCCCGTGACCGGATCGAACACCCGGGCAAGCTGATCGGTGGTCTTGGTCAGGATATCCGAAGGCAACTCGCCTCCTCCGGCGGATGGAGCGCTGAACCGTGCCACCGCATCGGTCAGGGCATCGGCGGAGGACCATACTCTCGGCCGGTCTTCTTTCCAGAATCTCGCTATGGCTTGGAGAACCTGAACGAAACCCGGCCGTCCATACCGGTTGTCCGGAGGAAAGTACGTGCCGGCGAAGAAAGGTCTCTTGTCCGGCGTGAGGAACACGCTCATCGGCCAGCCGCCCTGCCCGCGGTTGTAGAGCACGGTGGCGTTCATGTAGATGTCATCGAGATCCGGCCGCTCCTCTCGATCGACCTTGACGGCCACGAAGTGCCGGTTCAGGATCTCGGCGGTCTTCTCGTCCTCGAAGCTCTCCCGCTCCATGACATGGCACCAGTGGCAGGCGGCATAACCGATGCTCAGGAAGACCGGCTTGTCTTCGCGGATCGCCTTCTCGAAGGCCTCCGATCCCCACGGATACCAGTCCACCGGATTGTGGGCGTGCTGCAGCAGATAGGGACTCGTGGCCCGAATGAGCCGGTTGGTGTGGATCGGCGGGCGAGCCGACTCCAAGGGTGAGCCAGCCATCGGTTCTGCGGGCGTATCCATGGAACATGCGTCCTTGAGGCCGGGCGACTCTCCGTCACCTGACGCGCTCCTTGAGCCGGGTTCACTGGCCGGCGGCAGCCTTTCAGCCACCTGAGACTTCGGCAGGCCCCAAACAGGTCAGGCAGAGTGTAGGTATCTTCCCGATCTCCGGCTAGCCCCGGCCTTCATCCCAGGACGTCTGGCCGGGTCTGCTCGTCCTTGGGTCCGGACCGTTCTCGTCCCCGCTCGGACCGTGCCACCCCGGCCGGCCTGGTCGCTCCTGGGAACGGGGTCAATCTGATCGCCGCCGCACCGGGCTGGAAAGGGGCTCGCGGCCGACCGGCCGTTGATGAAGATGAGAGGTTCGACAGCCGATAACCTCAGTGGAAACACCCTTGCGGTCGCAGGTGCGATGGCTTCTTGTCGTGGGGGATGCCAGCTTGGAGAAGGGCAGAAGGATCTCGATCGAACAACTGGGCCTGCGTCGTGTTCCGCTGTCGACCTGTCTTTGTCTTCGGAAGCCCAGCCATGGCGAAATCGGAACGCCGGCGGAGGCAACGTATGCCTGCGGATGAAGGAGGCGGGCGGCAGGCTCGCGGCCTCGGCTGCACGGGTCTTTGATGGGAGTCATGTCTGCCCGCACTCTTCTTGAGAAACAAGGCTATGACCGCCACCACCTGCACTTCTCTGGACGTTCTCAGCGGCGAGGGGCGCGTGCCTGTGCCGGTTCTTCCAGCGGCCGGAATCCGGGGGGGGCATCTGCTCATCGGCGCCGCGATCGGCATGGTCGCCGGTATGATGCGATTCTGGAACCTGGGGGCCGCTTTCGAGAGTTCGGACCAGTGTGCCATGGCGCGAATGATCCATCATTGTTTCGGGCTGCGATGGGTTTTTGCCCACGACTACGGTCCCGCGCTGCCTGTTGTGGAGCGTGTGTTCTCCACGGCGTTCAACTGCTTGGGTATTCCTTCGAGTGAGGCGGCATGCCGATTCCCGGTGGCCCTGTTGAGCCTGGCCCAGGTTCTGATCAGCTATCCGCTGCTCAGGCGGCTGGGGGCCGGGTGCGGGGAGGCTTCTTTCACGATGTTGTGTGTGGCCTTGTTGCCCACGCTGGTCTCGGACGGCCACTACGCATGGGGTTATCTGACTACCTGGCTGTTCACCGGTACGGTTGCGCTGTGGGCGACCATCGCCTGGCTGGATGACCATCAGCCCGTTCAGCTCGCGGTGGCCGGAATCGGGCTTTTTCTGCACTGTCTGAGCAACGTCTTTGCGGTGGGATTACCTCTCGTGTTGCTGGTCATCTGGGTCGCCGCAATCGTCGATCGCACGACCTGGGACCGGCGGAACAACGAGTCTGTGTCGGGACGACCGTGGAACGGCAGATGCCTTGGGGCCTTCGTGCCGGGCTTCGCATTGCCGTGCCTGGCTGCCCTGGCGGTGATTTTCCTGAGCTGGCATTGGACCGGCGGCGGGCAACTGGGGCGTCTGCTCCACAAGCAGAACCACGGCGCGTTGTTCGGACAGCTCCGCCAGGTGTTGGATCTGCCCATCCTGTGGCGTGCGCAATTCGGTTATGTGTTCGGGGTGATCGCGGCCGCCGGGCTGGTGTGGGGATGTGTTCAACTGGGACGTTCCGGTTCGAGGAGAATGGGGCTCTTGTCGATCTGGGCTCTCGCGGCTGCCTTCCCGCTGGTCATCCTGACGGACTGGCGTGCCTTGGGCTATCTCGCGAGTTACCTGGGGTCCTACTTCATCGAGGTCATCTACTGCGCGGGCATGTTGGGAGGTGTGCTTCTCTGGCGTGTGCTCAGGCATCTGGGTATCGGCCTCGCCCCTCGCGTGGCGGCTCCGCTGGTGGCAGGTCTGGTGGTGGCCTGGCTCGGGGTGGGTACCGCCGACGAATGTCTGTTGGGTGGGAACCTCACTCACCTGACGGGCGTCAAGACGGGCTGGGGAAACGTGCGGCCGGACACGGGAATCAAGGCTGCCGGCGCGTATGTTCGCAGACACGTTCCCTGGAACTGCGTCATCATGAGCCTGCACGACAACGGCGGCATGGAAGCCCCGGTGGCGGAGTACTACCTGGGCCGGGGGGTACTGGCGAGCTATGATCTGCGATCGAGCATGTTCGAGCCACTGATTGCGGCGCTGGGCCCGCGAGTCGATGTGCTCATCCTGGAGCCTCGGCATCTGGGGGCCGCCGGTCGGCTGAGCGGCTTTGAGCTCGTCTGCACCCTGAATCGAGAAGGGCAACCGGTTCGACACATCTACGCTCGTTCTCGCTGGTCGCTGCCCCAGGTGGACGAGGATGTCGCCACCCTTAACCGGGAATACGACCGGCTGCATGTCCCTCGCCATGTCCCCATCGCCCTGTCGGCACCGCCGGATTTCGATCGACTGCTCGGCGAATACCAGAAGACCGTTGGTAGGCTGAAGTCCGCAGGGTGAGGTTCCGCCGTGAAGCCGGCTTGCGAGGGGGAGTGTTTTGACCCTCTTGCGGCGGAATGATAGAGTAGGGTCTCGAGCCGAAGTAGATACGTTGAACCCGCTCGGGCCAAGACATGGGCGAGAACGACAACCAGAAGCTGAAGCGTCGGAAGCCGGTCTTGTCCGCCCCACCTGCCGAGGCGAGAGGCAACGCACCGGCATCGCCCTCCGCGACGCCGAAGACTGCCCCGGCGGCGCGACATGAGGAGGACAAGCCCTCGGACGCCGCCGCCACCGCTGATCAGAAAGAGCGGATTCCGGGCGTTCTGCCCATTCTCCCCATCCGCGATTCGGTCGCTTACCCCGGCACGATCATGCCGCTGAGTATCGGCCGCGACAAATCCAAACGCCTGATTGAGCAGGCGAGTGCGGGCGACAAGATGATCGGGGTCATTGCCCAGCGCCGCAAGGAGACCGAGGATCCGGGGATTGACGATCTTTACCGTGTTGGGACGGCCTGCGCGATTCTCAAGGTGCTCAGTCTTCCCGACGGTACGCTGAGTATCATTGTCCACGGACTGACCCGGTTCGGGCTGGCGGAGCTGGTGCAGACCGAGCCCTTTCTGCTCGCCCAGGTCCAGACCCACGACGACCCGGCGGACAAGAC
>JAGNEZ010000018.1 GCA_018003015.1 Phycisphaerae bacterium
CTGCGAAGAAAAAAACTTTCGATTTCGGTCGGGATGCCCCTCCCCCCGCGATTCTCAGCCTTTCAGCGAGCCCGGGGCCCTCCGTCCTGCCCCTGCGGTGCGAAGAATCGGCTATTCATCAGGGCTGCGGTGGCTCGCGCGAGGATTTCGAGCATTTGCACAAGTGCGGTATAGGATTGACAATACTCGCGCGACGTGACCTGCGAGATGCATTGTCACCTTTGGGTTCCCTCCCGGATCCAGACTGGGAGAATGGAGAGGCTCGCCATGACACCTGACTACCGACACATCGCGTGCGTCCCTCTGCTTGCTGGAATCACCCTCACCTGGTGCGATCCGAGCCAGGGTCTGAGCCCCGGGCGACGACCAGTACCGGAAGAGGACTACTCCGAGCCTGTGACCAAGGCCCAGACACAGCCGGCGGCACGATTCGAGCGGGGCTGGCCGGAACGGCCCGACTTCTTCCCCATTGCGGTCTGGCTGCAAACACCGGCGAACGCGGCCAAGTACAAGGCGATCGGCATCAATCTCTTCTGTGGGCTGTGGAAAGGACCAACGGAGCAGCAACTGCAGGAACTGGAAAAAGTCGGAATGCCGGTCATCTGCGAACAGAACGAGTTCGCCAGGAAACACCTGGAACGACGCATCATCGTGGGGTGGATGCACGGCGACGAACCGGACAACGCTCAGGGGAGGCCATCCGGCGACGGGTACGACCCACCCATTTTGCCGAACAAGATCCTCGACGACTACCAGCGGATCCGCAAGCTCGATCCGACGCGGCCCGTCGTCCTCAATCTGGGCCAGGGCGTTGCCTGGGACGACTGGTATGGCCGAGGCGTAAGAACGCGGCACCCCGAGGACTATCTCGAGTACGTCAAAGGCGCCGACATCCTGTCGTTCGACATTTACCCGGTGACGCACCATCGCAAGGAGGTGCGCGGCAACCTGTGGTACGTCGGTCAGGGAGTGGAACGACTGCGAGAATGGTCGCAGGACCGCAAACCGGTGTGGGCCTGCATCGAAACCACGCACATCGGCGATCCAGAGACCCGGCCGACGCCGGAGCAGGTCCGCTCAATCGTGTGGATGGCTCTCATCCACGGAGCGAAAGGCGTGCTCTACTTCGCCCATGAGTTCAAGCCCAAGTTCATCGAGGCCGGGGTCCTGGCATACCCCGATGTCCGTGAGTCGGTGGGCCGGCTCAATCGTCAGATCGAGCAACTGGCCCCAGTACTCAACAGCCCGACACAGCCCGGCTTGGCAAACGTCGTCAGTTCGAATCCCGAGGTCCCGATTCGTCTGCTCAACAAGAGCCGCGACAAGGCCGTGTACGTTTTCGCCATCGCAATGCGCGATGGCAAGACCACCGGAACATTCAGACTGGGCGGCAAGCTCGCACCAACGACCGTAAGTGTTCTTGGCGAGAACCGCACGCTGGACATCAACGACGGGCAATGGCGCGATGCTTTCGACGGCTATGGCGTACACTTGTACCGTGTGGGACCGTAGGAGCCCGCCGACTTTAGAACGCTCTAAAGACTGCCAAATAGAGACATATATATCCTTTAAGAGGTTATTGTGTGGCAGACCGACGATTCCACCCGTCGCTGCTCGAACGAGACACGACTCCGTTGGTTGGCGACTACTCGCTCGGTACGGCTCCGCCTTGGAGAACGAGCGGCTGTGGCCCGGCGCCGGTCGCGAGGCACGACCCGGGACCGAGCACACACAGAATCAGAGCGAGGCGACTGACCCACGGGGTGGCCGTCCGCCGGGACTCGCTGAGCATCACGTTGCTCCTAGAGGCGAGACGGTCGACCCACAGACCGCATCGACACATACGAGTCTGCACCAGGCGAAGAGTAGGTCGATGATCCAAGACAAATCACTCCCGCGTGCCAGCTCGGCGTCACCGTCCCTACGACTTTTGAGCAGACTATGGGATCGCAGCCACCATCGGGGCGCCAGCCAACGCTTTCTCGATCCTCAACGCGCCATGCCTTGTCCCCCCTCCCTGCGGTCCGTGAGATCGGGACTCACTTCGTCTTCACTGCCGGAATCAACACCGGCCGCAGCATCGGCCAGGTGTTCTTCGCATGGGAGATCTCGGTCAACTCCTCGTACGCGTTGCGGAACACCTCATCCCGCCCCTGACCCTGACTGTTTCGGTAAAGCTCCTGGTCGATCGCCGCCCGAATGCGGAACAAGCGCCATCGCCAGGCCCGACGAGCCTCCGGCGTCATCCGAGCTTCGATCCGCTCGGTCAACTCGCAGGCCTTGACCGCACTCTCGGCAACCTTGGCCCGCACGTGATTGGCCTCGAAGATCTTGACCACTTCCACGACCTCGTCGGCCACCGCGGGGGAGAACTCGTACGCAGCATAGTCCCTGACCGTCTCGATAGCCGGCCGCTCGGGCGACCAGTATAACTGGGCGCAGATCACCTTGTTGAGGTCCTCGTAGATACCCTCCGAGTACGGAATGCCCCCGGAGAGCTTGCCTCGGGTTTCATCCCATCGCTTCTGGAGCCGGCCGGGATGCGGATTGGCCCCGTACCCGCCCCATGGTTCCTGCCCGTACATGCTGATATCCGGGAAGTTCAGCAGCGGAAAGCCTCCCGGCACGCCCTTCTCCAGCGGATAGCGCGGGTACTCCTCGAAATTGTCGGCCATGACGTAGTCCACCCAGGCCGGCTTGTTCGCTCCGCTCCAGCATCGCTGGAAGATGCCGAAGTCGGACTGGTCGACGTCGCTGTCGTGATCGAAGTCACTGGCTCTGCAGCCCGCGGAAAGCGGCATCGAGGGGCCGGATATACAAGACCGGAACAGGCTGAAGTCGTCCAAGTCCACGTCCCCGTCGAAATCGAGATCGGCCAGCGGTTGGGTGATGGGTGCCGTCGAAGCGACCCAGATCGGTCCGTAACGCAGACTGCCGTCGGTGGCGCTCAAACTGGAATCGCGGGCGACTTCACCGAAGCCCTCGTCCATGCGCCAGTAACCCACTAGGCCGGATTCAGTTCCGGCCAAGCGGCGATTCATGTCGGCGGCAGTCTCGCCGGCGCTACGGGCTCGGTTCCAGATGCGGACTTCGTCCATGAGGCCATCGAAGAAGCGGTTGTTCACGGTATTCCCGCCGAGGTCGATGAAGACGGGAGTATCGAGAGTCTCTGTCGTCGCCCCGGTCTGCACAGCCTCTTCGCGGCCGTTGACGTAGACCTTGATGGTGCCGGTCTGTTGAACACGTACCGCCGCCACGTGGACCCAATCGCCTGAGTTGACCGAAGTGGTCGATTGAACCATCACGTCCGGCCCGCCCACCGAGAAGGCGAACTTCGAGTTGACTATCCCGCTGCAGAAATCTCGAGAGTCACCGTACGGCAGGTCAGCGTGGATCACCGGCCGGCCGTCCCACGGGGCATACCCCACATCGGCGGAGGTGGTCTTGATCCAGGCTTCGAGTGTGAAGTCGTTGCCGATCTGGCGGCGAACCCGGACGTGGTCATCGACTCCGTCAAACCGAAGGGCCTTGCCCCTGATCGTACTGCTTTCTGGAGCGGTCGTGAATGAGAAGACAGACGACCACGGGCTCATACCCGTCGAATTGAGAGCTCGGACACGGTAATAGCAGCTCCCGCCCGTGGGCAGGTCGATGACCTGGTACTGCGTTCCCTCCACCCACCGATCCACGTAGTTGTCGGTGAAGGTAGGGTCGGTGGAGATCTGTAGGCCGTACCAGCGGGCCCCTGCAGCCGCCATCCATTTGAAGACCGTTTGAGGTGGGATGCCGACCGCTTGGTTCGCAGGCTCGGTCGGGTGCGGCGTTGCCGGGACGGAGCCGGAGATCGGTCCGGCGGGCACGTGGGTTTGCCAGGCCTCGGCTGGCACTCCCACATAGGTGGTGCCGTTCCAGATCCGGTTTTGCATGTAGTCCTCGTACCAGCGATGCCAGCTGCCGCCGGCATCAGGGTCCGGGGCGTAGCCGAATGCCTCGGCGTCGTGAAGGCCGGGTATCTGGGAGTCCGGCGATCGGTAATAGCCTTCCACGTTGTGGAGCCATTCGTGGAGAATGATCTCTTCCGGGTAGGTGGCGCCCCAGGCGACGTAGTTGATTGGCATATGGATGACCGAGAAGCCCGCCGAGTTCGCCCTGCCGGAAAGACCGACGGAAGCGACCCCGCTGATCCAAATGTCGTTGAGGCTGTAGACCATGGAGATGGAATCATAGATGTCGCCGGGGTTGTAGATGGAAATCTCACGCAGGGCCTGGTATTCGTCGGGAGCGCCATTGGAGTTCAGAGTTTTCATGGGGTCGGTCACGGTGACGATCTTGAGGCTCATGGCGGCCTTTCCGGCCGACCAAGCCGAGATCGTGACTGGGAGGCGAGAGACAGCTTGGACCACGTAGATGTAGTCCGTGTCACTCATTGAATAAGCGGCGTGCTGCTCGTTTCCGGCAGAGTCGATGTAGGTTGCGTCCACGTTGCGGTAAATGAGGACGAGCATCTTCCAGGGGATGGGGGCGGCGTCGGCTCGAGCCCCGATCGTCGGCTGGTCTGAGCCTCGAACCGTCGCGAATCCGGCGATGATCATCATCGCGGCGGTCGTGATAGCGAGGAACAGATGACCCTGCCTGTCGTTCGTGCCGCGGGCTGAGCTCAACGGTGATTTCCTCCATTCGGTGGACCACGATGACAACTCGCTGTGTAGCAAGAGCGATGGCACTGACGGCCGTTTGTCTCGTCAGTTCGCGCAGTTCGGATCGGCCATTCCCGGTCCACTGTAGCAGCGCTGGAAGACGCCGAAGTCATCCTGATCCACGTCGCCGTCGCCATCGAGGTCCTTGTCCTGGCAGCCGGTCCAGTACGGAATCGCCGGGCCGCTGTGGCAGGCCTCAAGAGCCTGCACGTCGAGTTGATCCACGCCGTAGTCGTGGTTGAAGTCGGCGCGCGCAAAGCCGGCGGAGGTGGTGGTGGAGACCAGCTTCACTGAGCCGGGCGTGTAGACCACTTGGAAAACCTCCGAGCCGGTGACCTGAGCGAAGGCGCCGGTGATGGCCTGGGCCGTCAGGATCACAAACTCCTGGCCTGGCCGAGGTTTGAGCTGGGGGATGATGGACAAAGTGCCCTCGAGGGCCGCGGCCTCACCCACCGCCAGCAGGCTGAGCTGGCCGGCAGCCGGCCCGGCAAGCGTTACCTGGAGCGTGCCGTCGGCAGTCTGTGTGAAACTCCCGCCGAGCGTCATTGTGCCGAGATTGTGGCCCGGCGAGACGACTCCGCTGCTGGTGAGGTCCCCGGTGATGGTGCCGCGGCCGGTGAGCTGGCCAGCAGCCGAGTCGATGACCACGTCGCCGCGGATCGAGCCGGCGTTGTTCACCGTGCCGGCGTGAATGGTCAGCGCAGCGGCGGCATCCGACGCAGGCAACCGGGGAGGCGCCCCGCCCGTCCCAGCCCCGGCGCTGAGATCGACGATCCCCGGGGGGCCGATGTCCAAAGCTCCGCCGCTGATGTAGCCACTCCCGGTCTCGAGGGTGCCGTTCACCGTGGTGGTGCCAGCCGCCTGCGTGTACGGAAAACCGGTCATGCTCACACCAGTGTCGATGGTTGTGCTGCCATTGTTCGTATAGCTGGGGGTATCGGGGCCGCTGATGAGCGGCCCGTCGGTGATGTTAAATGCTCCGTTATTGATGATGGTTACGTTTACGGTGCCGTAGCCGGCGACGTTGGAGTCGTTGGTGAAATCGGCGCCGGGATTGTCGATGAGCTCACCATTCATCATGTACCACCAGCCCCAGCCATAGAGCACCGTGGGGCCGATGAGCACGACGGTGCCGTGGAGGGTGAAGGTCCCGGTGTTAATGAGTGAGCCTGAATACTGCTGTGTCTGACCGGGGCCGACGTTGACGCCGCTGACGTCCACGGCCGCGCCTGGGACGTAGAAGAAGTTAGACACCTTTTGCGTCGAGAAGCCGAGTCCCGTCGAGCCGGTGAAACCGATGTAGGCGGTATTCCCGCCGGCCAAAGTCGGGATCGGCAGGTCTAGACGAGCCCACCCCGTGTGCTCGCCGGTGACGGTGTTCTGCATCGTCCAGGCAAGGGTGTCAATGTCAGGCGGATGGCCGCTGATATTGTCGCCGAAGCGCATGATGATGCGGATCGGGTGCCCGCAACGCAGGCACTGGCAGGGCAAATAGTAGGTCATCCGGCCCTTTTCGAGGATGGCCAGCCGGGAGCCGCCGTAGATGTTGAAGGCCACAGCGACGGAAGGGGCAATGCCCTGGGCCCCGCTACGCAGATAGCCAAGGTTGCTGCCGCTGCCGCCCACGGCCGTAGGACCCTCATTCTGAAGGCAGAAGGTGAAACCATCGGCCCCGCCGTAAAACGGGTCGAAGTTGCTGGCCGTGTAGAAGAAGCCGAGGGTGAACGGCTTGGTCACCGGCTGCGGGATCACGAAGAAGGCGCTGGTGGCCTGGTTGAAGAGGCTGTTGGTGAGATAGAGGTTTTGCTTGTCAACCCAAGCCCCGCCGTTGAGGCTCCAGCCGAAGCCGTCGTTGAAGCCGATGAGCTGCCCGGCGGCCGGCAGCGTGAGAGCCGCCTGGAGAGCCACTGCTGCAAGGAAACGCGTGGGGGTTGCCGGCTTGGGCGACATGGCAGGAAGCTCCTTTCTTTCCCCCCGTGAATACGGGGGTTCCTCTCGGCTGGCGATGAAATGCAGTAATAGTAATCAGCCTATCACTAGAGCGAAATCGGGTCAAGCGTTTTCTGGTCCGGATAACGTGACAGTTTAGTCCCTGCGCGGGTGTTGGTCCCGTGTTCTGGCGGCATTGGCGGGCCAAGGAGGTAGGGCGCGGCGCGATGGTTAGGAGCTATTGGCGAAGAGGGCGGCCCGGGCGGCAGGCAGGGGTTGAGTGAGCAGGGCGACCACGAATTGGGTCGGATCCCTGCCTTGCGACCGGATAACGGGACGGGACGGGTCCGTTTATAGCGAACGCCTGTTTTCCACCGAACCGTCGTCCTTTCGCTTGCGCGGGCCGACCGCGAGGACGAAGCGAGCTCTCCAGGCCAGCTTTCGCACCGTCTTGGCCGTCCCGTCCGGCATGCCGAACGGCCGGCCACGGGCGATCGAGAGCCGCAGGCCGTCGAGTTCCAACTGCCGATCCGGCCTGTACGATGGAGGGGTCTTGGGGGGCGTACGAGTTCGTACGAACCATCCTGGGCGACTGCGAAAAGGACGGCGACGTGGATCAGTCCGACTTCGGCATGCTCCAAAGACGCTACCGCGGTTCGAACCGTCCGGCCGATCCGAGTTGCATGGATTGAGTGACTGGAGCACTCGTAGTCACGGCCAGATCCTCGCCCTCGAGTATTGCCATGAGGCCTGTGGTGACTGGTAACTGATGGGCGCCCGGCGGTCAGGTCAGCCGATCAGCAGTCGGCGCCGGCGGATGTAGTCCCAGACCACGTACCGGTCGAGGTCGCGGCCGCCGGTGAAGAAGACCCGGCCGCGGGTGGACTCTGCCATCCGGTGGGCGAACTGCACATCCTCGCTGGATTGGGACCAGTTGGGCAACAGAAAGATGTTGATGGTAATACCCTGGCGGGCGCAAAGCCGGGCCTCGCGCAGCGTGGCCTCTTCCGTGAGTGGATGCGGTGGATAAAGCAGGTACAGAAACCGGCCTTCGAAATGAGCGGTGGGCAGGCCGTCAGTCAACAGGATGATCTGGCGGTTCGGCGTATCCCGCACGGTAAGAAACTGCCGCGCAAGCTGCAAGCCGTGCTGGATGTTAGTGAAGTGCGGCGGAATGTCGAACTCGGTGAGATCCGTGCGACTCATGTCCGCCTTCAGGGCGATGGAAGGGTCGTTCAGGGTCACCGGCTTGGGCATCAGGCCAGGCAACTCGGAGATGTGCCGCGGCTTCGCGAAAGTGTACATCTCGATGAACTGCAAGAAATCACCTGGATACTCACTACAGATCAGCCCGTGCAGGGCCAGGCCCATGCGCTTGGCGTTGATGTACTGGCCACCGTAACGCATCGAGCCGCTCATGTCGATCAGTACAGCCGTGGCACACTTCGGGTTGTTTCGCGTCCTGTAGATCTCGATGTCTCCCGGCCTCATTCGCACGGGCACGCCCGGTCCGTCGCGGATCATGGCGTTCACCATCGAGGCGGGGATGTCCATGTGCGTCAGTGAGTCGCCGAACTCGTAGGCCTTGGTTTGCTGGATCTCAATGGCCCCCTCGCCGATGATCGGTCCGGTGTGCCTGCCGGATCGGGCGGCCTGCAGATCACTGAATATCTCCTGCAGGAGCCGCGATTGGAACAGACGAAAAGCCCTCGGGGTCAGGCGGTAGCCACCTTTCGTTCTCTCGAGCCCTTGTCGCTCCGCCAGTTCGCGCAGGTAGTCCTGAAGGTACTGCTGAAGGGCATTCAGCCGTTCGATGTCGCCCGGTTCGGCGAACTCGGACAGCTCCTGCATGTCGATGATCCCGATCTGCCCGGTCTCCGCCGCTTTCTTGAGCTGTTCCAACAGCCGGTCAATCTTCTCCAGCTCCTCCTTGACCGCCAGGGCTTTCGGGATGTCCATCGAGGTCTGGCCGCTGAACTCGTACTTCGCCGCCAATTCGTCCACCTGGTACTTCTCCCCCAGCAACTCCATGAGCGAGACCAGCCGGCCGGCAAGTTCCGGCGATCGGCGCTCGACTCGATACCAGAGCCGCTCCAGGTCGTAAAGCTGCTCGCCGCGAGCGGCGGAGCGAAACGAATCCGCCAACCATTTGGGCACGCGGACGCCCCGGTATTCCGCCTGCCAGCGCCGGTGGATCTCCTCTTGAACCGCGTCGGTTTCATACGTCGTGAGGATCTTGCGCTTCCGCTCCAGCAGCATGGCGATGAGCGATCCGAGGCTTGGCCCCAGCGAGGCAATCTGGCTGGGATCGATCCGGACCGCCCGAGCCAGCTCTTCTTCGGTCAGCTCACGCAGGCTGCCATACGCCAGCATGTGGTCAAACGCCGGAGCGACCACATCCGGGGGTGGCACGGTCGGGCTCGGGAAATCCTTCGGGTCAAATCTCTGGTAGGTGTGGATGATCCCGCCCAGACGTTGCAGATCGGCCAAGCTCGGCGGTCGGTCAAAGCTCATAGGTGATCCTACCATGGCGCTGGCTGCGGGAGATCTGGTCCTTGGCGTGGAGCCCGGCGAGCACGAACTCGACGCACGACGCCCGCACCGCCGGGCTGTCCGCTGGGTTCACCTCAAAGGCCTTCTCCCAGATCTTCGGTATCCGCTGCACCCGCTCGGCATAGTGCGATGACGGCAACATGTCGCCGACCTCGATCTTCACTCCCTTGGAAAAGACACCGGTGATCTCCTCCAGTCCATGCCGATCGACATATTCATCGAACACCGTCCGGATCGCCTCGGCCAAGATGGCGTCCAACACCTGCCGCTCAGACATCTGCTGGGAGCCCATCATGTCCAGCTCGAGCTTGCCGAGCGACGAGGCCTCGAGATGGGCGAGATCGGAAACCCGGGGGACGGCCGGCCGCTCCCCGAGCCGCACCGCCCGCTGGCGGGCGCTGGCGACCATCGTGCGGTAGTTGGCAATGCTCAGCCGGGCACTGACCCCCGACTGCTGATCCACATACTTGGATCGCCGGGCGCAGATGCTCATCTGCTCGACGATCTCCTTCATGAACGGCGGAACCTGCACCGAAAACTCGCCGTCTAAGCTGATACCCGCCTCCTGCTCCATGATCCGGATACCCGCTTCGCGCTGCCGCGGATAGTGAGTGTGAATGACCGTACCAATCCGATCCTTGAGTTGCGGAATGACCTTGCCGCTGCGGTTGTACGTGGCTGGATTCGCAGAGAACAGGATCAGCACATCGATATCGAACTTGACCGGAAAACCACGAATCTGCACGTCCCGCTCTTCCAGGATGTTGAACAGGCCGACCTGCACCAGCTCGTCGAGCTCGGGCAACTCGTTCATCGCGAAGATCCCACGGTGCATGCGCGGAATAAGCCCGAAGTGCAGAGCCTCCTCGGCCCCCAAACTCGTGCCGGCCGCCAGCTTGGCCGGGTCGATCTCGCCAATGATGTCAGCAAACTTCGTGCCCGGGCTGAGCCGCTCCGCGTACCGATGCTCGCGCGGCCACCAGGTGATTGGCACGTCGTCTACGGAGTGCTCGGCCAGGAATCGCTTGCCGGCCGCGGTCACGGGCTTAAACGGATCCTCGTGGACCGGGCAGTCGGGAATGTCCAGACAGGGAATCTCGGGATCGAGAAACCGAACCAGCAACCGCATCAGCCGGCTCTTCGCCTGCCCCTTCTCGCCGAGGAACAGCAAGTCGTGCTGGGCCAGCAGGCCGATATTGACCTCCGGGATGACCGTGTCTTCGTACCCCACGATGCCGGGGAACAACTCACCACCGTCCCGTAGCATACGCAGGAAGTTGTCATGCACCTCACGTTTGACCGACTTGGTCTGCCACCCGCTGTCGCGCAACTCATTCAATGTAGTCGGTTTATGACTCATCCGCATCGGCCATGCCACTCGGCGGACAACCGGCCGTCAAGCTGCATGATCACGCCACATGCACGGCCACTCTCAGGGCATCCGCCATCGCACAATGATAGGTCCCGGCCACGAGAACGACCAAAACGGGCGGTTTCAGCGATGCTGCAAGCGATCGAAGGTGTGGGTGTGACGCCAACCGGCCGCGAGGTGACCCGCCGAACACGCTGAACACGCGAAAGGCACACTCTGCTGATCCGCCAGACCGCAATGGGTGAACCACTATCGCCCTTGCCTCCGAAGCCGATCATACACGACCTCCAGGAGTTCGACGGCTCGCATGTCCTGGGGGCGCCCCATGGCTCGTTTGGCCTGGATCAAAGAGTCGATGCTGAGCACACGGTAGGTTCGGCCATCCAGATCGACAGTGACTGCACGGCCGGCAACCTCATCGTACCCGCCAAGCCCGGCGATTTCGCCAAGAACGTCGATCTGCCCGAGATCGGTCTCGATGTACAGGTTCTTGAACCCGTGGAGGCGAGCGGGATCCTCCGGCAGCGGCGGACGGTCCGGCCGCATCCGGTGTTTGGGATGAAGCCCGTTCAGGGCCGCAAGCAACCGGGTGAGGTTCTCCGGACTCATCGGAGCGCAGACGTCGATATCCTCGGTAATCAGCCCGCAGCCGTGAACAACACCAGCCATGCCGCCCACCAGCACGCACTCAACGCCGTGGTCAGCCAGCCGCTTGAGGAGGTCGAGGGTCGAAGCCATAGAGCTTGGTTCCCGCCAAACGCAGGGCACGTACCAGAGCCAGCGACCGATCATTCCGGCGTATCCGATCAGCCGGAGACAATGCCAGCCAGTCGTCGAGCAAACGAGCGTCGGCCTCAGCGTCCCTCTCGAACGAACGACCCTCAGCCGCAACGGGCTCAGGATTGACCTCTGCGGAACACATCAACTGCTATTCTACTTCGCGGCTTCTCAATCAGCCAGACCGCACGCCAAGCTGACGCAGTTGTGGATCCACCGCCCCCAAGCATCCCTCGGGATGTGTTCGGCAGATTGCGTTGGCACTACGTGGAACTGAGCCTGATACAGCCCCCAAAAGAGCATCGAACCAAAACGCGGTATCAGGGGCCCGGGGGGCGCCACGACCATGGACAGTTGGGCGATGGAACAACCATGTACGGCCGTAGCACACCGATGCAGGTCTCGGGATTGACCGCGGTGACACACCGCTACCTGCGGCCGTCTCCTCATGACCGCGCGAAACCTGCCCACCCCGCGGGCTGCCTCGGTTTCTCGGATGTGCCCGCGAGACGGCAGGAACCCTGCAACCGCCTTGACGCCCCCGCCCCCTGACGGTACGCTATGGGATCCCCGGTAAGGGCCACGGACCGGCCCCCGGAGGTAATCTGTCCGTTATGCGGACGCTGAGACGGGGACGGGAAACCTATGGCCCAAACGCTTGACCCGGAGCTCATGGAGATCCTCGTTTGTCCGGAAAGCCACGCCCGGCTGGAACAGGTCGGCGAATGGCTTTACAGCACCGACCCGGCCACCCGGCGGCGGTACCCCATCCGGGAGGGGATTCCGATCATGTTGATCGACGAGTCCGAGGTCGTCGATGAGGCGGAGTTCAAGCGGATCATGCAACAGGTTCAGGAGAAACGTGCGAATGGCTAACGATGCACAGAGGAAGTCCGGCGGCCGCCGGCAGGAAAAACGCCGCTTCGCGGACCGGGGCGGCGAAGGCTGGAAAGGCCCGATCATCGACTACAAGGAGGTCGAGCTGCTCCGCAAGTTCATGACCGCCAGCAGCAAGACCATGTCCCGCAAGCGGGCCGGCACCAGCGCCCGCGAGCAGCGCGACCTGCGCCGGGCCATCAAGCGAGCCCGGTTCCTCGCCCTGCTACCCTACACCGGGACTTGATCC
This sequence comes from Phycisphaerae bacterium, assembly GCA_018003015.1. Taxonomy (NCBI): domain Bacteria; kingdom Pseudomonadati; phylum Planctomycetota; class Phycisphaerae; species Phycisphaerae bacterium. Next base: position 12,455 of record JAGNEZ010000018.1, read on the forward strand.
GGCCGAATACCGGGCAAGCGCCCGTAGCTCAATTGGACAGAGCATCTGGCTTCGGACCAGAGGGTTGGAGGTTCGAGTCCCCCCGGGCGCGTTCGTGAGTGACTCATCCCCTTTCCTTAGAGCGGACCTTGCTGCATGATCGACCCGAAACTCATCCGCCAGGACCCCGAACGGTTCAAGAACGCCGTCAAGCTGAAACGGATGGACTGTGATATCGATGCGTTCTGTACCCTGGACGATCGCCGACGCGCACTGCAAGTCAGTCTTGATGAATTAAAACATCAACAGAACGAAACCGGTAACCAGATCGCCCTCTACCGCAACCCCAAGAGCCAGTGGTATCAGGCCGCGGTGGCCGCCGGCCGGTCCGTCGATCAACTCAAGGCCGAGGCCCAAAAGCTCGTCCACCAGATGGCCGACCTCAAGAACAAGACCAAGGACCTCGAAGCCGAGTTCAAGGAAGTCAGCGACCGGTTCGATGCCATGCTGCTGACCATCCCCCAGCCCCCCGCCCCCGAGGTCCCCGTCGGCCAGGACGACACCCAGAACGTCGAGATCCGCAGGGTCGGACAAGCGCCGCATCCCGGCTTCAAGCTCAAGGACCACGTTGCCCTGCTGACCGAACTGGGTATGCTCGATGTCGAACGCGGGGTCAAGCTGGCCGGTGCCCGGAACTACGTGCTCCGCGGGCTCGGCGTGGCCTTGCACCGAGCTGTGCTGCAGCTCGCCGTGGACCTGATGAATGAGCGCGGCTTCGTTCAGCTGGGCGTGCCCGTCCTCGTCCGCGACACCATGATGGTCGGCACCGGCTACTTCCCGGGCGGCGAGGAACAGGCCTACCGCTGCGAGCGCGACCAGATGAGCCTGGTGGGCACGGCCGAGGTGCCGTTGACCGCCTACCACTGCGACGAGATTCTCAACGAGGACGAACTCCCCAAGAAGTACTTCGCGCTGAGCTCGTGCTTCCGCCGCGAGGCTGGAGCGGCCGGCAAAGACACCTATGGACTGTACCGAATCCACACGTTCGACAAGGTCGAGCAGGTCATCATTTGCCGGAACGACGAGCAGACCTCGATCCAGCACCACGCGGAGATCCTCCAGAACGCCGAGGACGTCCTCACCAAGCTGGAACTGCCCTACCGGGTCGTTAACGTGTGCAGCGGCGACCTCGGACAGGGACAAGTTCAGAAATTCGATATCGAAACGTGGATGCCCTCACGCGGTAACTACGGCGAGACCCACTCGGCTTCGCGATTCTATGAGTTCCAGGCCCGGCGGCTTAAGCTGCGATATCGCGACAAGGACCGCAACCTCAAGTTCTGCCACACGCTGAACAACACGGTCATCGCCAGCCCCCGGGTCCTGATCGCACTAGTCGAGAACCACCAGAACCAAGACGGGACCATCCGTCTGCCCAAGGCCCTGCGACCCTACCTGGGTGGGCGCGAAGTGCTGGGGAAATCCTGAAATGCTCAAACGCCGACGCCAAAAGACCGGCCGATGCACGTTCCTGTTTCGCTAGCCGTCGTTCGGCTGCTGGGCGGCCCTTCGACGGCACCCTCACGGCGTCATACACTCAGAGAACCTGTAACGGAAGGACAATCAGCGTATCATATCGAGAAAGAACCTCGCGCCCTGCGCCACGCGCGGGCGAGTCACCATGTGGGCCTACCCTGGTAGGTGTGGCGCCGGCATCTTGTCGGTCAACCGACAGGCTCGAAGCCTGTCCGCCTATCAAGAGGAACTGTAAGGGAGTCTCAACCATGATCGTCGTTATGCAAGAAGGATGTCCAAAGGAAAACGTGGACCACGTCTGCCACTTGATCCGCGAGATGAGCCTGATCGATCACGTCATCGTCGGGACTGAACGGACAGTCGTCGCCGTGATCGGCGACGACCGCCTCAAGGACCGCAGCGTGCTGGAGAGCTGCCCGGGGGTCGATCGGGTCGTGCCGATTCTGGCTCCCTACAAGGTCGCCAGCCGGGTAGCCAAGCCGGAACCAACAGTCATTCCGCTCGGCGGGCGGCTCGGGGCGTCGGTCGGCGGGAGGAGAGTCTGCGTGATGGCCGGCCCATGCAGCGTCGAGGACCGCTCCATGCTGCTCGAAATCGCCCACGCCGTGAAGGATGCGGGCGCCACCGCACTGCGCGGCGGAGCCTTCAAGCCACGGACCAGCCCGTATCAGTTCCAGGGTTTGGGCGAAAAGGGCCTGAAGCACCTGGCCGAGGCCCGCGAGCAGACCGGCCTGGCCGTGGTCACCGAGGTCATGAGCATCGACCAGGTAGATTTGGTCTGCGAGTACGCCGACGTGCTCCAGATCGGTACACGGAACATGCACAACTTCAACCTGCTGACCGCGGTAGGCAAAACCAACAAACCGGTACTGCTCAAGCGAGGATGGATCGCCACCCTGGAGGAGTTCCTGCTGGCCGCCGAGTACATCATGGATGCGGGCAATCAACGGGTCGTTCTGTGCGAGCGCGGCATCCGCACACACGAGCAGTACGTGCGTAACACCCTCACCCTGGCCATCATCCCGGCGGTCAAGCGCGAATCGCACTTGCCCATCGTCATCGATCCGTCGCAAGGGACCGGCCACGCCTACATGGTACCGGCCATGTGCCGGGCATCGGTGGCCGCGGGCGCGGATGGACTGCTGATCGAGGTACACCACGATCCCGAGCACGCCATGACCGACGGAGGACAATCGGTGACCCTGCAGACCTTCACCAAGATCATGAAGGAAATCAAGGCCATCGCAGCGGTAGTGGAGAGGGAAGCGTAGCCCCAACGTGAGGCGTAATAAGCGATGAGTGACGGGTTGACCGGCGACGAGGATGTTGTGGGCGCCGCGAGGTTTGACGTCCGCGGTGCGTGCCGGTGGGTGATCGAACGGGCAGATTGTATTCAGATCGACACCGGGGCCATCGAGCGGTGGGCCAAGCACGTGTCACTACATGAGATCCGGCCCGCGCCTCGCCCCGCAACCCTGCGCTTTCTGGGTCGGCCGGCAGACGTCGCCCGCTGGATCCTGCTCATCGACTGCCTCAACTTCTTCTTCTGGTCGCAGACCGGTCCGCTCTGGACGGTCGAATACGAAGGCCGACCTTGGCAGCGGTACTTCGCACTGGTCGCCGCACTGCGACGAGCAGTGGCCCGTCACCCGAGCTGGCTGACCGCCGAACGATGGGCCTCGGCCACTGCAAAAGACTGCGCGGCCGTGTTCGCCGGCGACGGGCACATTCCCCTGCTCGAGGAGCGGACGAGGATCCTGAACGAAACCGGCCGCGTGCTGCTGAACCGGTTCGACGGTGAGGCCATCCACTTGGCCGAGGAAGCGAGGTTCGATGCCGTCCGTGTCGCGGCGGCCGTAAGCGAGGCGTTTCCGAGTTTCCGTGATGTCCACGGCTACAAGGGCCGGCAGATCCCGATCCTGAAGCGAGCCCAGATTTTCGCATCGGATCTGGCCGCCGGCTTCGAGGAAAACCAGACCACACCGATCGCCAATCTGGCGGGCTTGACCGCGTTCGCCGACTACCGGCTGCCCCAGACGCTTCGCCACTTCGGCGTCATGGTCCTGGCGGCCGAGCTCGAGTCGAGGATCGAGTCCGAACAACTGGTCAGATCCGGAAGCCCGGAAGAAATCGAATTGCGGGCGGGAACCGTCCGGGCGGTTGACCTGATGGTCGAAGCCTTGCGCCGGATGCGGCGAGCGGATCTGCCCTGCTGGTTGGTGGATGAGTACCTGTGGGATCATAGCCACGACCCGGATGTGATCGTCCGGCATCACCGGACAGTGACGCATTATTACTGAAAACGGGAGATGAGCCTTGAGAAGTGAAACCTCCGTCCCAAACCGATCGCCGCGTTCTGGGCCGACCGGCCTGTACCATCGTGTCGCAACCGGCCGAGTCCTCACGGCAGCCGCCATCGGCATCGTCACCATTCTCGGCGGATGCGGTGCACCCGGCGCGAAGATCGAGAGTCGAGTCGAAACACCGCAGGAACAGTACGCTCGCGAGGGGCAACGAATCGCAGCCGATCCCGTGGCCTGCCTGCGGAGGTTGAAGACCCGCTGCGACGCGATGGAACAATATCAGCTCACCTTCTATCGCCAGGAACGGCTGGGAGTTGTGCCGCAACTCACCGACATGGAGACAATCCGGGCCCGATTCCGCAAGACACCCTTCAGCGTCAAGTTCGAGTGGGACGACGAGAGGATGCCGTTTTTCGAATCCGTGTATGTGGCCGGGCAGAACGACGGGAAATTGCTCATCCGCGAACGGCATGGACTGCTGTTTATGCCGCCGCAGGTCCGCATTCTGGATGCAGATCTTCCCACCAAGATCGGCAAGGCGAAAAACCCGATCACCTCGTTCGGCCTGGCCCAGGTTACCAGCCGATCGCTCGAGGCGTTCGACGACCCGAAGACGGCGAAGGTCATGACCATCAACTATGAGGGGGTGGTCGATCTCGAACCCATGCACCGCCCGGCCCACCATCTGGTGGTTCAGCGCCCGCCGATGCCAGGCTACCAGTACACCCGCCAGGACTTCTACATCGATGCCGAGACCCTGCTGCCGTCCGGCACGGATCTCTGGCTCAAAGACGGGACACTCGACGCCCGGTACCGATACACGGATGTCAGGAAACGGACAGACTTCACTGACGCGGATTTCCGGCTGGACAAGGACCATCCGGACGGGAAGAAGCACACCCCATAGCCGTCGAGGCTCGGGAGGAAGAAAGGGGAAACCCCGGCAGAAGAGGCCGCCCTCGCTACGCCGATCTCTTCAAAGGGTCACTCTCCACCTGGACCCCGCGGGAACTCGCCGAAGCGTCTCGAGCCATCTCGGCCCCGTCGCCGAGTATGTGCCTGCCCAGCCGGTGACCGAACCAGGTCGTGAGCGGGACATACAGGTATCCCACCATGAACAGACAGATGAACGGAACACCGATGGTGATGCGGTGGTTCGAAAGGCACAGCGCGAGGCAGGCGAGCAGGTAGAGGCCGATCGCCAGTTCGACGAAGGGCTGGATGCGGGTCCTGCGGCCCTTCCGCCGGGTAACCTGGGCCTGCTGCTGGAACTTGCCGTCACCGGCGGTCACCCCAAACTTCGGCGTTCGAACGAACTCGCCAGGCTTGCCGAAGAAGCCGGCGAAGACCGCCCGGGCGTTGTTCAGCGAGATGCCGATCCCCAGCGACATCAGGAAGGGTATGTACTTGAGACTCTCCGACCACGTCTTGAACTGAGCCCGCTGGCTGGCAATGTAGAAGGTGCTCGCCCCACAGGTGGCCAGCAGCAGCACGGACGCGTCAAACAGGTATCGGCCCCAGCCCTCCTCGAACACATGCAGCTTGAGATACACTACCGGGTAGAGCATGAGGGTCAGAATGACCACGTACACATAGACGGTGCAGGAAGTCAGGTGGAAGAAAGCCTCGAGTTTGATCCGCTTGGGCAGCCGGGAACGGAGGATCATCGGGAGCAGCTTCCGGCAAGTCTGGGCACCACCCTTGGCCCAGCGGTACTGCTGCTGCTTGAAGGCTTCCATGTCCGGGGGCAGTTCGGCAGGCGAGGTCAGATCGGGCAGAAACTGGAACTTCCAGCCCTTCATCTGGGCCCGGTAAGACAGGTCGAGGTCCTCGGTCAGGGTGTCATGCTGCCAGCCACCGGCATCCTCAATGCACGCCCGGCGCCATAGGCCGGCAGTGCCGTTGAAACTCATGAACCGGCCAGAGCGGTTTCGGGCTGCGTGCTCGATCACGAAGTGACCATCGAGGAGAATGGCCTGTCCCTTGGTCAGTAGCGACTGCTCCCGATTCAAGTGCTCCCAGCGGGCCTGGACCATGCCGACACGCGGATCGGTGAAGTAGTGAATGGTCTCACGGATGATCTCGGGCGGCGGAATGAAGTCCGCGTCGAAGATGAGAATGAACTCTCCGGTGGCGGTCTTCATGCCGTGAGTCAGGGCCCCGGCCTTGAAACCCTCCCGGTTGACGCGGTGCACGTAATCAATGTCGACACCACGTCCGCGCCAGTATTCCACAGCAGCTCGGGCGATCTGAACCGTCTCGTCGGTTGAGTCGTCAAGCACCTGAATCTGGAGCCGATCCCTGGGATAATCGATCCGGCAGGTGTGATCAATGATCCGCCGGGCAACCACGTTCTCGTTGTACATCGGGAGCTGAATGGTCACTCGGGGAAGCGTCAGAAAACAGGCCCGGGCCTTCGGCGTGTTGCGGCGATACTTATAGTAGAGATGCACCAGCTGGTAACGATGCATGCCGTACACGCACACCACCAGGAGAATGGCCAGGTAAGCGAAGAGAAAAGCGCTGACCACCGTTTCGCTCTCAAGCAGCCGCTCAATCATGACAGGGCATCCTTGACCAACTGCTGCACGACCTCGCCGCGACCGGTCGCGTACTTGGATGGTTTCCACCGAAACCCCAGGCCGTCGGCCGCGCTGCGGGGAATCACGTGCCAGTGAACATGGGGCACCTCCTGCCCGGCCACAGGCTCGTTGTTGAGTAGCAGATTGCAGCCTTCGGCGGACGTGACCCCCACCACCGCACGCACCAACCGGGGAAAGTGCCTGGCCAGCGCGGCCATCTTGTCCGGCGGCATGTCCTCCACACGGGCGTAGTGCTCCTTGGGGACGACGAGCAGGTGCCCCTCAGCCAGAGGACCAATATCCAGAAAGGCCAGCGTGCCATCATCCTCGAACACCCGCAAGGCAGGGATCTGTCCTGCGACGATCTTGCAGAAAATGCAGTTGGGATCGGCACTCATGAATGAGACCCGGCCGGCGTACCCGGGTCGGGAGCGGCCCTGAACCGGAACTACGCCTTGTCGCCGCCCGAGGCCTCACTGGAAGCACCCGCTTCCGGCACCTGCGCCGGCGCAGCCTCGGCATCGGCGGAACCGCGCTTGCGAGTCATTTTACCCGCTTTGGCGGCCGCTGCATAGCGCCGCTCGGTGCGTCGCTGGCGAGCGGTTTTTTCCGGACGGGTGACGGTGCCGGGAGACTCCTCCCGGCCAACCAGTTGGAGCACGGCCCGGGGAGCACTATCCCCCTTGCTCACCTTGCCAAGGGGAATAACCCGGGTGTATCCACCCGGCCGATCCTCGAACCCGGAGGCGACGTTCTGGATCAAGTGGTTGACGATGGAGACGGCCGTGAACTTCTGGCCACCCCGGGCGGCCCCCAGACGATACCGCCGCCCGCTGCGGGATCGCATCACCCTCTGCCGGGCCGCGTCCGACATCCCTCCATACTCCTCACGGTTCTCGGCCGGAATCACCGCCCGATCGCCGAGCAGCGAGGTCAGTCGCTGGCGGGCAGCCAGGCGGGCGGCGGGGGCCCCGGTACGAGCCTTGCGAGCCAGGGTAATCAATCGCTCGACAAAGGGACGAACGTCCTTGGCCTTGGTCAACGTGGTGCGGATCTGCCCGTGCTCGAACAGGTTCTGGGCCATGTTCCGCCGCAGGGCCAGGCGGTGCTCCTTCGTTCGATTCAGTTTTCGTCTTGCGACGAGATGCCTCATGACAACACTCCACGCTAGTTCGAACTCACACCGGCTGGGACGGTGTCGCCGCCATCACCGGGATTGCCGGCCGACGCGGGAGAGACCGGGTTCTGACCAGCGGAATCACCCGCATTCGCCGCCCCCGGCTCCGACGACGCACCGGTGGCTCCAAAAGTCATTCCCAGGCTCAGGCCCAGGTCCGCTAACTTGCGCTTGACCTCGCGAAGCGACGTCCGACCAAAGCTCCTCACCTTCAACAGGTCGGTCTCGGTCATGCGGGCTAGCTCACCCACCGTGCTGACCTTCGCCGACTGCAGGCAGTTGCCCGCCCGAACGGATAAATCCAGCTGAGCGATGGGCATGGACAGCCGCTCCTGCAGATCGCGATCCACGGCAGTCGCGGCGACCGCTTCCGCGGCCGGAACTTCCGCCGCGGCCGTCTCTTCCCCAAGCTCCTGGTAACCAACGAACGGATTGAGGTGCTTGCGGAGAATCTTGGCCGCCTCGACCATGGCGTCCTCGGGCCGAATCGTGCCCTTGGTCCAGATCTCCATGATCAGACGATCGTAATTGGTCCGCTGACCCACGCGGGTCTCCTCGGTCTTGTAGCGCACCCGGGTGACCGGCGAAAAAACCGAGTCAACCGCGATAACGCCCAATTCGTCGCTGCCCGTCTGGTTCTCTTCCGAGGTTCGGTAACCGCGGCCCGGACTGACCCAGAACTCGATGGACAGCTCGACCGGCTCGGTCAGCGTGGCGATCAGCTGCCCCTGGTTGATGATCTGGATGCTCGCATCCGGCTCAATGTCCCGGGCGAAGACCTCGCCAGGTCCCTTGCGGACCAACTTCATGGTCTTCTCACCCTCGCTCTCCATTCGAAGAACGAGGTTCTTGATGTTCAAAATGATGTCAGTCACGTCCTCCATCACACCGGGGAGGCTCATGAACTCGTGGCTGGCGCCTGCAATCCGTACTTTGGTGACCGCCGCGCCCTCCAAACTGGAGAGCAGAATCCGGCGCAGGCTGTTACCGACCGTCGTGCCAAAACCGCGCTCGAACGGTTCGATGAGCAGCCGGGCATAGGTGTCCGTGCTGATAGACTCATCACGAATGACCTGCGTCGGCAGTTCGAGGCCACGCCACCTTGTTCGCATCGGGGATTCCTCCAAAATCGGTCAAGGGTTAGACGCGACGCTTCTTGGCCGGCCGGCATCCGTTGTGCGGCAACGGCGTCACATCCTCAATGGACTGGATCCGCATGCCCGCCGCCTGGAGTGCAGTGATGGCCGACTCGCGACCGGGACCGGGCCCCTTGACGCGGATCTCGAGCTCGTTCAAGCCAAACTTCTTGGCCGCCTGAGCCGCGGCTTCGGCAGCCCGGGTGGCGGCGAACGGCGTGCTCTTCCGCGTGCCCTTGAAGCCGACTGTTCCGGCCGAGGCCCAGGCCAGCACTTCGCCCGCCGTGTCGGTAATCGTGATCATCGTGTTGTTGAACGTCGCCTTGATGTGAGCGATCCCGCGGGATACGCTCCGGCGAGCTTTCTTCTTGCCACCTTTAGCCACGATGCATCTCCTTCACACCCTTCTTCCCTGCTACGGTCTTCTTCGGCCCCTTGCGCGTCCGGGCATTCGAGCGGGTCCGCTGCCCGCGCACCGGAAGGCCTCGCCGGTGCCGCATCCCTCGGTAGCAGCCAATGTCCCGCAGCCGGGCAATGTTCTGCTGCACCTGGCGACGGAGCTGGCCCTCGGCCACATAGTTCCGGTCGATCACGCCCGCAATGCGAGCCACCTCGTCCTCGGTCAGGTTCTTCGCCCGAACTCCAGGTTCGATACCCGCCTCCTTGAGGACAGCGCGGGCCAGGGTCGGACCGATCCCGTAAATGTAACGCAACGAGATCTCGACTCTCTTGTCACTCGGTATGTCAACGCCTGCGATACGCGGCACGTTGACCCTCCTCTCTTAGCACCGGTCCCCGGGTGCCGGGCGACCTGTCCATTGTCATCCCTGCCGCTGCTTGTGCCGTGGGTTCGTGCAGATCACCCGCACCACGCCACGCCGGCGAATAATCTTACAGTTCTCACAAATACGACGAACGCTGCTTCGGACTTTCATGGCTCGATTCCCAACTGCGGCCTCTGACCTCAATGCCCGTCAGTGAGCACCTCCACCCCATACTCCGTCACCGCGAGAGTGTGCTCAAAATGGGCGGCATACCGCCCGTCCTTCGTGACGACCGGCCAGCCGGTCTTGTCCGCATAACCCACCGACGCGGTTCCCATGTTCACCATGGGCTCAACTGCAATGACCAGACCCGGAAGCAGCATGAAATCCATCCGCCGCTCCCGCGCGTCGGTGTAGTTTGGCACCTTCGGCTCCTCGTGCATTTCCTTGCCGATGCCGTGCCCAACGAAATCCCTGACCACCGAGAAACCCGCAGCCTCCACGTGCCGCTGCATCTGGCTGGCCACCTCGCTCCACCACCGCTTCGGCCGGACCTCATGGATCGCGATGCTCAGGGCCTCCTCAGTCACCCTCAACAACCGCTCGACGTCCCCCGAGACCTTCCCGATCGGGATCGTGGTCGCCGCGTCGCCGCAATAGCCGCCCAACCGCACACCGCAGTCAATACTGACGACGTCACCTTCGTTCAACACCCGCTCGGACGGAATCCCGTGCACCACCTCGTCGTTGACGCTGGTACACAACACCGCCGGAAACGGAAACCTCGCGTGTTTCATCCGCTGCCCGCGAAACAGAGGCTCCCCCCCCGCTCCCGCGATCAACCGATCCGCTTCCGCGTTCAGCTCCGCGGTCGTCAGCCCGGGCCGGGCCATCTCCCGCATCCGAACCAGCACGCCATGCACCAGCCTTCCCGCCTTTCGCATCAGCTCAAGCTCCTCGCGGCTCTTGAGCTTGGCGGTCTCAGATCGTCGCAGGATGCCCCTCATCGAGAGCACCTATCGCGCAAAAGCACGGACTAAGTCGCTCATCTGCCGAGCGACGACCTCGATATCCTGGGTGCCGTCTACCTGCTTCAGCACGCCCTTCGCGCAATAGTAGCTCTCCAGGACTTCGGTCTGAGCGTGGTAAGCATCGAGACGCTGCTTGACCACGGCTTCGGTGTCGTCCGGCCGCTGCACCAGATTCTCCCCGGTCTCGTCACACACGCCCGGAACCTTGGGGGGATTGTACTTCACGTGGTACACCTTCCCGCTCGGCGAAATGCGCCGTCCGGTGATCCGCTCCACAATCAGCCCGTCCGGCACAACCAGCGAGAGCACCACATCCACCTTCGTTCCGGCTTTAGCCAGAGCCTCATCCAGCTTGCGGGCCTGAACCAGGGTCCGCGGGAAACCGTCCAACAACACGCTGCGCTTCTCGGCCGACGCCTTCAGCACCCGGCCGAGAATCACCTCGATGATAATGTCGTCCGGAACCAGGGCTCCGGAGTCCATGTAACCGGCCACCTTGGCGCCCAGGGCCGTCCCGCTCTTGCGCTCCGCCCGGAGCACATCCCCGCTGGAGAGGTGCTCGAAGCCAAACGTCGAAACCAGCCGCTCGGCTTGGGTGCCCTTGCCAGCACCCGGAGGTCCAAACAGAATCACGTTCATGCCCAAGTCCGCCTTTCCCTGTCAGTCGCTGCTCAGGAAGCCCTTGTAGTTGCGCATCACCAGGTTGGCCTCGATCCGCTGAACCATATCCAGGGCAACGCTGACCACAATCAAGAGGCCAGTACCTCCAAGGAACGAGGACACGGTGTACGGAATCTGCATCCAACTGGCCACCAGGGTGGGAATGATGGCAATGATCGACAGGAACGCCGCACCCACGTAAGTGATGCGACCCATGACCCGCTCGAGGTAGTCGGCGGTACGCTTGCCCGGCCGCAGGCCCGGAATGAAACTGCCGTAGTCGCGGAGGTTGTTGGCCATCTCCTTCGGCTGGAACTGAACCGCAGTCCAGAAATACGCGAAGAAGTACACCAGGGCGATGTAGCAGAGCACGTAAATGTAGCCGTCGTGCTGCAGGGAGTCCCGCATGAAGCGAAAGAACGCCCAGTTGGTCGCGTCAGCCAGATACCCGAAGATCACACCCGGAAAGATCATCAGCGAGCTGGCAAAGATGATCGGCATCACGCCGCCGTGGTTGACCCGCAGAGGCAAATACTGACGCTGCCCGCCAAGAACCCGCCGACCACGCGTATGCTTGGCCTGCTGGATCGGGATTCTCCGCTGGGCCTGGGTAATCAGGATCGTCCCCGCGACCACACAAATGAACGCGACAATCAGGACCGCAATGCTGATCGGGCTCAGACTGCCGGCCGTGCCGGCGGAACCACCAAACGAGGTGTTCTCCGCCACGTACATCACCGCGTTCGGAATGCGGGCGATGATGCCGGCCATGATGATGAGACTGATGCCGTTGCCGATGCCGTACTCGTCGATCTGCTCACCAAGCCACATCAGGAAAATGGTCCCGCACGTCAGGCCAAACACGCCAATCAGCCAGAACTGCAGCCCACCCGCGAAATCCGCGTACACGTAGCCGCGAGCCTGCATGTAGTTGATCCAGAACACCGCCTGGATGAGGCACAAACCTACCGTCGAATACCGGGTGTACTCCTGGATCTTCTTGCGGCCGGTGTCCCCTTCGCGCTGCAGTTTCTCCAGCGCCGGAACGACCGTGGCCAGGAGCTGGAAAATGATCGCAGCGGAGATGTACGGCATGATCCCCAGGCCGAACACGGTGCTCTGCTGCAGATCCCCCCCGGTGAACAGCGCGAAGGCGGCGGCCAGCTGACCGAAACCGCCCTGGTCGCCGGCCTGCTTCTTGAGGGCTTCAGCCATCGAGCTCTGGTCAATACCTGGCAGGGGCACGTGAAAACCGAGGCGGTAGATCATCAGCAAGCCAAGCGTGAACAACAGCTTGCGCCGCAACTCGGGAATCCGGAAGATGTTGAGGATCGTGCTGAACATACTGGTGTTCCCTGGCCGCTTCCCCTGCCAATGCCTACTTGCCGATCACCGTGGCCTGGCCGCCGGCCTCGGTAATCTTCTTGACCGCCGAGGCGCTGAAGCAGGTGGCCTCAACCCGCAGCTTCTTCCCAACCTCACCGTCACCCAGAATCTTCACCGGTGCCTTGGGGTCGTGAATGAGTCCGACCGACTTGAGCAGGTCCGGGGTGACGTGGGTGTTGGCCTCAAAACGATCCTCGAGGGTGCCCACGTTCACCACCTGGTACTCGGTCCGAAAACCAAAGTTGCTGAAGCCACGCTTGGGCAGCCGGCGAAAGAGCTGCGTCTGGCCACCCTCGCTCAGAGGCTTGGCCCCGTGAGAAGAGTGGGCCCCGGCGCCTTTGGTGCCGCGACCCGCAGTCTTGCCGCGACCCGAACCCACACCACGCCCCAACCGCTTGGCGCGATGCTTGGCTCCGGCCTTGGAAGTCACGTCCGTAATCATCATGGCTGTATCACTCCCGGCTCGCCACCGGCCTCTCAAAACCAAGCCGGCACTCAAGCCAGCGTCACCTCACGCAACCGCGCGACATCCGCCTTGACCCGCAGAGCCAACAGGCCCTCGAACGTGGCCTTGACCAGATTCTTCGGATTGGTCGAGCCGTACACCTTGGTGAGCACGTCCTTCACGCCCGCCAACTCGAGCACCGACCGGACCGCAGCCCCGGCGATGATACCCGTTCCCTTGCTGGCCGGCAGCATGACCACCTCGCTCGCTCGATACTTGGAGCGAATCCGATGCGGGATGGTCGTGCCGTCTAGCTTCACCGGCACCATGGCCCGTCGGGCGGCCTTGCTGGCCTTGTCCACCGCGCTGGGCACTTCGTTGGCCTTGCCGTAGCCCACGCCCAGCTTGCCCTGACGATCACCGCAGACCACCAACGCGGCAAAACTGAATCTCCGGCCGCCCTTGACCACGGTGGCACAACGATAAACCTTGACCACCGCTTCCTCGATCCCGCCGTCGTCGATCTCCCCGCTGTCCCGGCGATCACGGCCACCACGCTCGCCGCGGCCACCACGACCCGCCGGACCGCCACGACCACCGCCGCCGTGCCCGCCCCGACCACCGCCGCCGTGCCCGCCCCGACCCCCGTGTCCACCCCGTCCGCCGCCGACTTCCCCTTCTCCGTCCGCGCCATGCGGACCACTGGTCTGGGCTTCACCGGTCGGCTCCTGGTTCTGCGCCTGTTTCGTCAACTCGTCAGCCATGCCTGCCTCGACTAAATCTTCAGCCCCGCCTCGCGAGCCGCCTTGGCCAACGCCTCGACGCGCCCGTGGTATTTGTAACCGTTCCGATCGAGTACCGCTTGCTTGATGCCCTGGGCTACGGCCCGCTCGCCGAGGGTCTTGCCGATCGCGGCCGCCGCCTTCTTGTTGCCGCCATAGCCGACCCCCTCACGGAGGTCCTTGCCCTTGGTGCTGGCCGACAGCAGCGTCCGACCCGCGACATCGTCAATCAACTGAGCGTAAATGTGCTGAAGGCTGCGGAACACGGTCAGCCTGGGCCGCTGCGAGGTGCCGAAAATCGTCTTCCGCACCCGCATCTTGCGGCGTAACCGGCGGATCTTCTTCTGTTCGGTTCTATTCATGACCTTACCCGGATCAATAAGCGGAAGCGGATCAACCACCGCTGCCCGCAAACGCCTTGCCCTGCTTGCGCCGGACGTGCTCGCCGACGTAACGGATTCCTTTGCCCTTGTAGGGCTCCGGTGGGCGGATCTTACGGATCTCGGCCGCGAATTGACCGACCACCTGCTTGTCCGGCCCCTCAATCGAGAGTTTGGCCGGCTCATTGTCGCCACGGGCGGCAGCAACCTCCACAGTGACTTTGACCCCAGCGGGGATCTCCAGTGAGAATTGCGCGTCCTTCGGCTTGCCCGCCGCATCCACACCCCGTCCCATGTAACCGCAGTTCAACAGCAGCTTGCCGCCCTGAAGCTTGCAGCCGTAACCAGTGCCGTAGATCTCCAAAGCCTTGCGGTACCCGCTCTGAACCCCGAGAACCATGTTCGCGATGAGCGCCCGCGTCAGTCCATGAAGGGCCCGACCCTGAGCCGTATCCTGCTCCCGGCCCACGCGAATCTCAGCCGCCTTGCTGTCGAACTCAATGCTGACCCCGGACGGGCATTCCCAGGCCAGGTTACCCTTCGGCCCGGACGTCTTCACCGTCCGGCCGGCAACCTCGACCTTCACGCCCGCGGGCACCGGAACTGGTTTCTTGCCGATACGAGACATCGCCTGACGTCCTCTTCTTGCCGCTCGTTCACCCGACGCCGACAGAACCTACGCCGATCAGCTCACGATACAGACCAACTCACCACCGATTCCACGTTCCCGGCACTGCCGATCACTCAACATGCCCTGACTCGTGGACACCACACCGATCCCCATCCCATTGAGCACCCGGGGGAGATCATCCACCCCGCGATAGTCCCGGCAACCATTCTTGGAGACCCGCTTGATCTCATTCAAGACCGGTTCGCCCAGCGGACCGTACTTCAACTGAATCCTGAGCACACCCTGGTGGGCATCCTCGATCCGGTCGTACCCGAGGATGTAACCCTCCTGCTTGAGAACCTCGGCGATACTGGCCTTGACGTTCGACAAGGGCACCTTGACCTCGCGGGATCGCACCCGAACGGCATTGCGAATCCGGGTCAGCATGTCAGCAATCGGGTCGCTCCACATCCTCAGCATCCTCGTTCAAACGGGGCGGCACCCGCGAACCGGCGCCCCTCGGCCCCTCGGCCTCATGGACGCCACCCGCCCGATGCCCGCTCCCGCGGTTCACCAACTCGCTTTCTTCACGCCCGGGATCAGGCCCTGATTGGCCATGTTCCGGAAACACACCCGGCACAGCCGAAACTTGCGGTACACCGCGTGCGACCGCCCGCAAACCTGGCATCGCCTCACCGAGCGGCACTTGAACTTCGGGGGCTGGTTCGCCTTGTACATCCACGCTGTTGTCGCCATGCATTACATCCATTCTCGCGGCCACCGGCTACCGCCCGCGGCTGCATCGTCTCAATCTCCCGCTCAATCCTTCGCGTGGGCATCCGTCCGGAACGGCATGCCCATCATCCGCAGCAACTCGCGGCTCTGCCGATCATCCCGGGCCGTGGTCACCAGGGTGATGTTCATCCCCTGGGGAAACTCGACCGCGGTCACGTCGATCTCAGGAAAGATCGTCTGCTCGCTCACCCCCATCGAGTAGTTGCCCCGCCCGTCGAAACCCTGGGGATTGAGGCCCCGAAAGTCGCGGATACGCGGAATGGCAATGTTGATCAGCCGATCCAGAAACTCGTACATCCGCGTACCCCGCAGCGTCACTTTCACCCCAATCGGGTTCTCTTCGCGAAGCTTGAAGTTCGACACGCTCTTGCGGGCCTTGCAGACCTGGGCCTTCTGCCCGGTGATGGTGGCCAGATCCTTGGCCGCCACCTCGATCCGCTTCTTCTCCTGCGTCGCCTTGCCCACCCCCATGGACACCACGATCTTGGTCAGCCGCGGAACGGCCATGGGATTGCGAGTCTTCAACGATTCGAAGAAGGCCGGCATGATTTCCTGTTTGTACTTGTCCAACAAGCGAGCCATGATTAGCTTTCCGTCTTCCTGCGAGTCAGCGTACTCAGCCGCGTCCCACTCACCGACACCCGATGCTTGGCCAGAACCTTCCCCTTGTCGCCGCGCTCCACCTCAAAGCGGACCCGGGCCCCGCGCCCACCCTTGGCCCCCTTCTCGTCCACCGGCAGCACATTCGAAATGTGCATCGGGGCTTCCTTCTGGAGCCGGCCACCCTGCGGGTTGCGGCGGCTCGGACGCACGTGCCGGAACACCATGTTCACGCCCTGGACTATGACCAGGCCGCGCTTGGGGTTGACCCGAAGCACCTTGCCGCGCTCCCCTTTGTGATCGCCGGCAATCACTTCCACCAGATCGTCTTTTCGAATGTGAAACGCCATGGCAACCTTCCGTCAGCCCTTCCGGCAACGCCGGACGCCCGTCAACCCTCAAACCACCTCGTCCGCCAGCGACACGATCTTCATGTACCCCTTCTCGCGAAGCTCGCGCGCCACCGCCCCAAAGATCCGCGTCCCCTTGGGCTCGTTCTTGTCGTCCACCAGCACCACGGCGTTGCGATCAAAGCGGACATAGCTGCCGTCCGGACGCCGGGTCGGATGGTTGGTCCGCACCACCACGCCGCGAACCACGCGGGCCTTGTGGTTGCCGGGCTTCATGAAATCGCTGTTGGCCAGAGCTTTCTTGACCGCCAGGATCACGATGTCACCCACCCCCGCCGTCTTCCGTCGGGGTTTGCCCACCCGACCAGTACTGCCGCCCAGGACGCGAATCACCATGGCCAGCTTGGCACCCGTGTTGTCCGCCACATCCACTACCGTTTGAAGCTGAATCATTGCCGTCTCTCACTCATGCCTTGCCGCCGGCCGAGTCAGCCCGCGTGTCGACGCCAATCTGCTTTTCACCCTGGACGGACCGCTCCAGCACCTTGACCAGACGCCATTTCTTGGTCTTGGATATCGGCCGGCACTCCATGATCTGGACACGATCGCCCTGCCGCGCCTCCCGGCGGGCGTCGTGCGCGTGCAGCACCATTCGATGGCGGACGTACTTGTCGTACTGCGGGTGGCGGGCCCGGTACTCGACCTCAACCCGAAGGGTCTGCGGCGTCCTGTTCGCCTTGGTCACCACCCCGATCACGGTCCGCCGCACCCGGCGCGCCTTCTTGTCCTGAACCATTTCGGCCATGCCCGTTACCTACCTCTACTTGGTACGCTTGTGCGTAGCCAGAGCCTCCAGATGGTATTGCTTCTGCTCGACACCCTCCTCGCCGCGTTCGCGGAGCACCGTGAACAGCCGGGCAATGTCCCTCTTGGCCCGAGTCAGCAGGGAGGGGTCATGGAGCTTCTCGGTCACCGCCTGGCTGCGGAGATCGAAGGTGTAACGGCGCAGCCGATCCAGCTCGCCGTGCAGCTCCTCGGTCTTCATCTGCCGCATTTCCGAAATCTTCATCAGATCGTCTCCGCCTCGGCTATACCTCGTGGCGACGGGTCACAAACCGGCAGCGGAAGGGCATCTTGTGGGCCACCCGGGAAAACGCCCGCCGGGCCACGTCCTCGGCCACGCCACCAATCTCGAACAGCATCGAACCCTTCTTCACCACCGCTACATAGTACTCCGGCTCGCCCTTGCCCTTACCCATGCGCGTTTCCAGCGGCTTGCGCGACACCGGCTTGTGCGGGAACACCCGGATGTAAACCCGTCCCTCACGATGGAGAAAGTGGGTCGCGGCCATACGGCCGGCTTCGATCTGCCGGGCAGTCATCCACCCATGCTCCAGCGACTGCAACCCGAACTCGCCAAACGATACCCGGTTGCCCCGGGTCGCGATCGTCGGCTGCCTTCCGCCGCGCTGCGCCTTTCGGTACTTGAGCCGTTTCGGCATTAACGCCATGGCCGTCTCTTCTCCTTAACTCCAAATCCTTACAGACGCGCTCGCCGCCGCGGACCCCGGCTGCTCTCAATCGCGATCGGCTCAATCTCCTCGCCGAACTTGCCCAGGTAAATCCACACCTTGACCCCAATGGCTCCGTACGTCGTCCGGGCAATGGCGTAGCCGTAACCCACGTTCGACTGGAGAGTCTGCAAGGGAATCGAACCCCGCATCTGCGTCTCGACCCGGGCCATCTCCGCACCCCCGAGCCGGCCGCTGCACCGCACACGTATCCCCTTCGCTCCGGAAGCCATGGTCGCATCACACCGCATCTTCATCGCCCGCCGGAAACTCACCCGCTTCTTGAGCTGCTCCGCAATGCCTTCCGCCACCAGCTGGGCGTCCAGGTCCGGATGCTTGATCTCGACAATGTTGACCGTGATCTTCCGGTCAACCAGATCCTCCAGCTCCTCGCGGAGCTTGTCCACCTCCGCCCCCTTGGGCCCAATCACCAGGCCGGGACGGGCCGTGTGCAAAACCACCCGCACATCACTCCGCGTCCGCTCGATCTCGACCTTGGACACGGCCGCGTACGGCTCACGCCGATTGAAGCGATCATCGACAAACCGGCGAATCTTGTGATCCTCGATCAGAAACTCACCATAGGCCGCCTTCGGGGCGTACCAACGACTCTTCCAGTCCAGCGTGACGCCGGTTCGAAATCCGATCGGGTTGACTTTCTGTCCCACAGTACGCTCCTACGACTTCCGTTCCCCGACGACAACCACCAGATGACTGGTCCGCTTCAGAATCGGGTGAGCCCGGCCGCGATCCTTGGGCCGGAACCGGTTGAAGAACGGACCACCATCCACCCGGGCCTCGACCACGTAGAGCGACCGGACGTCCGCCTCCTGCTCATTCGCGTTCGCAATCGCCGACCGCAGCACCAT
The DNA here is from genome assembly GCA_018003015.1 of Phycisphaerae bacterium. NCBI lineage: Bacteria > Pseudomonadati > Planctomycetota > Phycisphaerae > Phycisphaerae bacterium. Next base: position 31,411 of record JAGNEZ010000018.1, read on the forward strand.
GTCGATCAGCCGGCTGCCCTTCTTGCGAGTGAAACGAAGAATGTCCTGGGCGTCATTCACCTTCTGCCCGCGAATCAGGGCCATGACCAGCCCGGCCTTGCGCGAACTGATCCGAGCGAACCGGTGCGTCGCCCGCCATTGTCTCGCTTCCGTTGCTTGCTCTGCCACGATCTCACCTTCTGCTCAATAAGTCCGGCCGGCTATGCTCCCCGGTCCTCCTCCCCGGCCTCCGCTCCCCCGGGATCAGACGGCCACCGCCTTCTTCGCCCCGGTGTGCCCGCGGAACATTCGGGTCGGGCTGAACTCGCCCAGCTTGTGCCCGACCATGTCCTCGGACACCACGACCTTGTGGAACATCTTGCCGTTGTGAACCTCGAAGGCCACCCCGATGAACTCCGGCACGATCGTACAACGCCGCGCCCAGGTCCGGATCGGAACGTGCGAGCCGGTCTGCTTGGACTTCTGGACCTTGAGGAACAACTTCTCGTCGACGAACGGACCTTTTTTCAGGCTCCTGGACATAGGTCAACACTCTCGCTCGCTTGAGGCCAGGCCTCGCGGCCGGGCGGACCTCCATCATCTGTCTACTACTTCTTCGGCAGCACTAGCTGCCCATACCGGACGCTCCGCCGACGACGGAGAATACGCTTGTTCGAATTCTTGCGGCGACTCCGCGTTCGACCACCCTTGGCCAGCTTGCCCCAGGCGCTGCACGGATGGCGGCCACCGCCGCTCCTGCCTTCGCCGCCGCCCAGCGGGTGGGCAACCGGGTTCATCGACGTACCACGATTGTGCGGCCGGCGACCCATGTGCCGCTTGCGACCGGCCTTGCCGACCCGCACGTGCTGATGATCCGCGTTGCCGATCGCCCCGAGGGTCGCCCGGCATTCAACCCGCACCTGCCGCATCTCGCCCGACGGCATCAGCAGCGTGGCCCACTCACCCTCCCGGGCGACCACCCGGGCAGAGAGCCCCGCCGATCGGACCAGCTTGCCACCCTGACCAGCAGTCAGCTCAATGTTGTGAACGTCCATGCCCACCGGCACATTCTTCAGCGGCATGCAGTTGCCCACCTTGGGCTCGGCGTTCTTGCCACTCTCCACCCAGTCGCCAGCCTTCAGGCCGGCGGGGGCGAGAATGTAGTTCAGAGTCTTGTCCGGGTATTCAATCAGGGCGATGTGGCACGAACGGTTGGGGTCATACTCGATGGCAACAACCGTGGCACGCTGATCGTCGCGGCGACGCTTGAAGTCGATGACCCGGTACAGACGCTTGTGCCCGCCTCCTCGCCACCACGACGTGATCACCCCATGGTGGTTGCGCCCCGCCGTCTTGTGCAATGGCTTAAGCAGAGCCTTGGTCGGCGGCCGCCGCTTGTCGGTGATCTCCACACGCTCGTTCACCGAGGACTGACGCCGTCCTGCCGAAGTCGGTCTGTAGATCTTGACACCCATATCCTGACACTTCCTGCCTTAGAACAGGTCAATGTGATAATTCGGATCCAGCACCACGACCGCCTTCTTCCAGTTCCGGGTCACGCCGGTCGTCATCCGCACGCGACGCGGCTTGCCCTTGCGGTTGGCAGTCCGAACAGAGACCACCTTCACGTTGTAAATCTTCTCGATCGCCTGGCGAATCTGAGCCTTGCGGGCCTCGGGATGCACCTCGAACGCGTATGCCCCGCCGCGAGCCTTCCGACTGTGAGTCCCCTGGTGCGTCACCTGGCTCTGGTGAGTCCCCTTCTCGGTAACCAGCGGCCTGATAATCGTATGGTAAATGTCCATCGCCGATCGTCCTTCCTGCAGTCCCGGTTACGCTCCCGCCACCAGAGTCTCATCCGCCTGACGATAAGTCGACGGATGGGCCATCACCACCTCAAACGCCAGACGGGTAAAAAGCACCTTTCGCCGGCGAAGGATCTCGTACGCGTTCAGCTCAGTCACCGGGCGGATTTCCGTCTTGGGAACATTCCGACCCGACTTAAACACCGCCTGATTGACCGCCTCGGTCACGAACACGCAGCCCTTGTCCGCACCAACCGCCTTGAGCATCCGAGCGAACGGCTTGGTCTTGGGCTCAGTCACGTCGACCGGATCGATGACCGCCACCTGGCCCGCCTTGAGCTTCGCCAGAAGCGCACTGTTGCGGGCAAGCTGACGCATCTTCTTGGGCATCTCCCGCCGGTGATTCTGCTCCAGCTTGGCAAAGGCACGACCACCCCCCCGCCGCGAGGGACTCCGCACCGTACCCATACGGGCGTTCCCCGTCCCCTTCTGACGGTAGATCTTGCGGCTCGACCCCTCCACCCGGGCTCGATTCTTGAGCCGGGCAGAACCCTGCCGCTGATTAAACTGCCAAGCCACGATCGCCTGCTTGAGCAGGTCAATCCGGACCCGGCGACCCAGCACCGACTCGTCAATCTGCATCGAGCCGGTCTGCTCACCACTCATGTTGTATACGGGCACGTCGATCATCGCGAATGCTTCCGTTACGCTTTCGTCTTGGCCTGCCGGACCACCACGTACCCGCCGTTCGGACCGGGGACCGCACCCCGAACGAGCAACAGGTTGTTCTCCTTGTCCACCTTCACCAGACGCTGATTCTTGACCGTCCGACGGCTGTGACCCATGTGGCCGGCCATCCGCTTGCCCTTCTTAACACAGCGGCCCAGGCCACGACCGGCACTGGCGCCGATGCCACCTGGGCTGCGATGCTTGCGCTCAGTGCCGTGCGAGGCCGGCTGACCACCGAAGCCGTGACGCTTCATGACCCCCGCAAAGCCCCGGCCCTTGGTCGTGCCCACCACGTCCACATAACGCGTCTTGGCGTTCTCAAAAACCTCCACCGTCCAGACATCGCCCCGGGCCGCTTCAGGAGCCTCCTTCAACCGGATCTCCCGGACAAACTTCTTCGGCCCCGTCCCGGCCTGGGCCGCGTGACCGATCATCGGGACCGACGATCGGTGAGCCTTGACATCCTCAAATCCGAGCTGCACGGCGTGATAGCCGTCTTTCGACTCGCCGCTCTTGGCGGCACCCGCCTTCTTCACCTGCAGCACAGAACACGGACCCGCCTGAATCACGGTGACCGGCACGGCCGTGCCGTCCTCCGTGTAAACCCGGGTCATTCCGATCTTCCTACCCAGCAGCGCCGCCAACATGTGGACAGAATTCCCTTCAAGCCTTATCAGGCTCTTCCTGACTCTTTGCCTTGCCTCGCGATGATGCTCACGCGGCCGATTTGTCGTTGAAAAGCCGACGAATGAGGCCGACTACCGCTGGCAACACTCCAACAACATCATCCGGTCCGATCGGCGAGCCCCTTGTCCGGCCCAGCCGCCCGCTCGCTTACGGCGCCCGAGCGTCAGGCCTTGATCTTCACAAAAACGCCGGCCGGCACCACCAAGCGGTTGAGGGCTTCCACAGTCCTCGCGGTCGGTTCGTAGATATCGATGAGTCGCTTGTGCGTCCGCATTTCGAACTGCTCACGCGACTTCTTGTCTATGTGCGGGGAACGCAAAACCGTGTAGCGTTCAATCCTGGTCGGCAAGGGAACGGGGCCACAAACTCGCGCGTTGGTGCGCTTGGCGTGATCAACGATCTCCCGGGCCGACGCGTCCAGAGCCCGCGGGTCGTAGGCTTCCATTCGGATACGAATTCGTTCGCCTTGCATCGCGTGCCTCAAAACACTTCTTCCGGACTCGCTCGGTCCGGCACTCTCCAAACAACAGCCACCCAGACTGCCGCTTTGTCGCCAGCCCTGGCCTCCACCCGCCGGACAAGGGCGCACCATAGCCCCCTCTCGCTCGGCAGAGATTCGTTAGTGTACTCACACCAGGTCTTGTGTCAAGGCCCGGTCCCGACCCAAATAAGATTCAGCCCGTCTTTTCACACCCCACGACCGATAACAGCGCCCTACCCCCTCCCCCCGACCTCTCCCGAGACTACCCCCCGTCAGACCCAGCCCGCTGCAACCTCATACCACAGCAAGAATTGTATCAGCAATCGCCGGCGGCACGACCGCGTAATGCGAGGGCTCCATCGTCCAGCTCCCCCGGCCCTGAGTCAGACTCCGCAAATCACTGGCGTATCCGAACATCTCCCGCAAGGGCACCACCGCATCGATTACCCGATGGTCGCCTCGCAACCGGGCATCCTGCACAACACCCCGACGCCGAGACAAGTCGTTGCTCACCACCCCGAAATACGCCTCCGGCGTGGCAATCTGCAACTTCATGATCGGCTCCATCAGCGCCGGACTCGCGGCGACCGCCACCTTGTCAAAACAACGCCGGCTGGCAGCATCGAACGCCACCTCCGAACTGTCCATCTCATGCTCCTCGGCATCCACCAGCGTGACCTTGATGTTCATCATCGGGTTACCCGCCAGAACGCCGGTTTGGGCGGTGTCACGGACCGCCGCCTCCGCAGATTCCAGAAAGGACCGCTGGATCTTGACCCCGCTCACCTGGCTCACGAACAGAATGTGCTCCTCCCCCGGCTCGGGAGCATACGGCTCCACCCGCAGACGAACCCTCGCGAAATGCCCCCGCCCGCCAATCTGACGATTGAACTCCTCCTCGACCTCCGCAGCAGCACAAACCGTCTCCCGATACGACACCCGCGGCTTGCCCACCCGCACGTCCACGTGGTAGTCACGCTTCAGCCGGTTCACCAGAACCTCAAGATGCAGCTCACCCATCCCGCTGATCAGCGTCTGGCCGGTCTCTTCGTTGAGCCGGTACTTAAACGTCGGATTCTCGCGGGCCAGCATGGTCAGAGCCTCAATCAGCTTCTCACGTTCGGCCGAGGACTGCGGCTCGATGGACATGCTCACCACCGTCTCCGGAAACTCGATGGCCTCCAGCACAACCAGATGCTTCTGCTCGCATAGCGTGTCACCCGTCAGCGAGTCCTTGAGGCCGATCACCGCAACGATGTCGCCCGCCTCGGCCGCCTCGATCTGCTCGCGGCGCTTAGCGAAAACGCGAAAGATCCGGCTGATGTTCTCCTTGCAGTCCCGGCTGGGATTCACCACCCGGGAGCCGGATCTCAACGTGCCCGAGTACACCCGGAGGAAGTAGAGATCCATCGGCTTCGACGCCAGAATCTTGAACACGTACGCCACCAGCGGGGCCCTGAGATCACACGGACACAAGATCCTGTCATCCCCAGGCAACCTGCCCTTGGCCTGGGCCAGCCCAGCCTTGTGCCGACCCTTGAGCTTGCCGCCCCCCTCGGCAACCCTGAGTCCGACCACCGGCGGCAGATCCAGAGGACACGGCAGATAATCGATCACCCCATCCATCAGCGGCTGCACACCCACAAAATGGAGCGACGATCCGCAGAACACCGGGTACAGCCGATTGGCAAGCGTGGCCGCCCGCAAACCCGCCTTCAACTCCTCCCCGGTCAGCGGCTGATCGTGAATAAACTTCTCCATGAGGGCATCGCTGGTCTCAGCCACCTGCTCCTCAAGCCGGTGCCGGGCCCGCTTGGCAGCCTCTTCCAGCTCAACCGGGATCCGCTTGCGAACGGGCGCGGCGTCCACATCGTCGGTGTGGAAGTAGACCGCCTCCATCGCCACCAGATCAATGATCCCCTCGAAAAACCCCTCCGCCCCGATCGGAAGCTGTACCGCCGCCGGATTGGCGTCCAGCCGCTCGCGGATCGAGCTGAACGAGGCCGCGAAATCCGCCCCGACCTTGTCCATCTTGTTGATGAAGCAGATCCGCGGTACGTGATACTTGGTCGCCTGCCGCCAGACCGTCTCAGACTGGGCCTCAACCCCCTCCTTCGCGTCGAAAACCGCCACCGCCCCGTCCAGAACCCGCAACGAACGCTCCACCTCGGCCGTAAAGTCCACGTGACCAGGCGTGTCAATCAAATTGATGGTGTTCTCCTTCCAGGGAAGACTGACGGCCGCCGAGTAGATGGTGATCCCACGCTGCTGCTCTTCCTGGTCAAAGTCCGTGATCGTCGTCCCGTCGTCGACCTCGCCGACCTTGTGCGTCCGCCCCGAATAATAGAGCATTCGTTCCGTAGTGGTGGTCTTGCCGGCATCGATATGAGCCGCGATCCCAATGTTGCGCACTTTGCGAAGGTCCACGGCCAAGGGTGACACTCCATCCCGTCAGGCGACAGCAGAACGAAATAGGATATCGGATACGCCTTGCCCCTTCCAGTGGCGACGGCAAAGCGAGTAGCCATGGCGGCCATCGGCGAGTTGACGCCGAGCCAACGCATGAGGTAGGGTAAGGGTAGCTGCGACACCGCCGAATCTCATCGTCGGGAAGGTCGCCGGGGCAGTGTCAGCACACCGCATCGCGGCCATTCTCCGACCTTCGAGGTAATGCCATGTTCACAACAGCTGTCACGCTCCTGGGCTTGTGGATCGCGGGCGGCTCCGACGCGCCCACCACCAACACTGCCCCCGCACCAGCAGCACCGCCCCATGCTCCAGTGAACCAACTAACGGCCACCGAAAAGGCCGCGGGCTTCCAGCTGCTGTTCAACGGAACGGACTGGACCGGCTGGGAACCGAACGGCAAACCCGGTTCGTTCACAATCCAGGACGGCGCCATCGTCGGCGATCGGTCGGGCAAGAGCCAAACGGCCTACTGGCTCGGCACAACCCGCGAGTACGGCGACTTCGAACTCCGCCTGCAGTACAAGCTCAGCCCTCGCGGCAACAGCGGCATATTCATCCGCGCTCCGCACGAGGGGCGAACATCCAGAATGGGCATGGAGATCCAGCTTCTCGATGACGGAGCCCGCACCGGCAAGCCGGGCGTCGGCGACACTGGCGCAATCTACCAAGTCGTCCCACCAAAGGCGTTCGTCTCCAGACCCGCAGGCCAGTGGAACGACCTGTCCGTCCTTTGCCTCGGCCCCCGCGTTAAGGTCACCTTGAACGGCCACATCATCAACGACACGCTCATGACCGACCACGCCGCGCTCAGGAACCGACCACGCAGAGGTTTCATCGGCCTGTCCGCCCACACCAAGCCAGTGCAGTTCCGCACCCTCCGTCTGCGCGAGATTGCCCCTCCAGCCACCGGACCCGAAACACCAGCCTCCCAGCCAACATGGTAGGCACGTTCGGCTTTCCACCACGTCGACGCTTTGACGGAACAGACGATCCCGCCCTCCAACGGCTGCAACACGCCAATCCGGACGGCGACCACCGCGTGGACCAGGGCAGCACCGGCATCCGCCAGCAGCACTGCGACCGAGCGGGCGGCCGGAACGGCTTCGCCAATTGGGCGTCGCGGCCCCCCACGTCCCGTTGACAGACGCCGACGGAGTCGCAACAATGCACCCCGACGGCCGGTCCCCGGCCTGACATGGCGGTCCTAAACCTACCCGAGGTGCATGGAGTCGGGACTATGGCAGCAATGGGCAACAAGAGCGGCGCATCAGGCGAAGGTGCCACCGGCATCAAGATCGCGCTCATCGTCTTTGTCGTGCTCACCGTCGCTTCGCTGGCCGGCACGATCATCCTCTACACCTATCAGTCAGACCTTCAGGCCCAGGCCGCCTCGGCCAATACCCAGTCCCAAGACGCCCAGCAGCGAGCTACCGACGCCGAAAACCGTCTGCAGAACGCAGCCAAATCCATCGCCGGCGACGGCGACCCCGCCAAGATGGCTCAGGCCCTCAAGACCGCTCAGCAGAATCTGATCAACAGCATCGAGCGACCCGAAGCCAGGGCGGCAGCCACCGAACCGGCCACCGACGGGGACACCGCCAAGCCGCGCCCACCCCTGCTCACCCTCGTCAACACGCTGAACACCAGGTATGCCGAGTCCCTGGGCGCCCTGGACACCGCCAAGAAGGACATCCAGAACCTCCAGGACCAGATCAAGAAAGCCACCGATGACCTGAAGGCCACACAGGATCAGTACGCGGAGAAAACCAAGAAGCTGGAAGATGACTACCAAGCCCTTGAGCAGCAGGCGGCCAAGAACCGTGAGGATTGGCAAAAACAGGTCCAGGACCTGACCGCACAGCTGGAAACCCGCTCCGAGGCCGCCGGCCAGCAACTCACCGGAGAGCGCCAGCAGCGCCGAGCCGTCGAACAGCAACTGGCCGACGCCCAGAAACGTAGCAAGGAACTGGTCGATACCCTCTCCCAATTCCGCCCCAAGGGCGACACCATGTCGGCCCTTCAAATCGCCGATGGCTATGTCGTCCGGGCGGTCGCCGGCGACAAGATCGCCTACATCAGCCTCGGAGCCAAGGACGGCATCAAGCGAGGAATGAGTTTCTCAGTCTACTCGCGAACCAAGGGCATTCCCGACGAAGGCAAGGGCAAGGGAGCCGTCGAGGTGACCCAGGTCTTCGACGACACCGCCGAATGCCGGGTCAGCCAGGCGACAAACGGCGAGCCTCTGGTCGAAGGCGACCTGATCGCGAATCCTTTCTTCGATCGGTCCCGCAAGCTGAACTTCGTGGTGGCCGGCGATTTCGACCTGAACTTCGACGGCGAAGCCGAGGATCCCGGAGGCGAGCAAGTCAGCAAGATGATCGTCCAGTCGGGCGGCAACGTCGTCAAACAGTTGGACACGCGCACCGACTTCGTCGTCCTGGGCGGACCGCCTCCGCAACCGTCCGCCGCCGCGAACGGCGAATCGCCCGAGGCCCAGCAGCGCTCCGCCCAACGACTGGCAGCCCGCAAGGCTTTCGACGAGGTCGCCAACGAGGCCAAGGCCCTTTCCATCCCCGTGCTCACACGCACCCGGTTGCTCCACTACTTGGGCATGGGCGTGCCAAAGAACACTCCCAACGACCGACTTCCCTGGTGAGCCTCCCGGCAGCGTCCTGTACCTCGCCCGGGCAAGCAATGCCTCTCCTCGCTCGAGGGGACGCAAGACGACCAAGACCTCATCCGACCGCAGCGACCTCTCCCGAACCCGACGAGCCGGAGACGTACATGCAGCCCGCCGCTGAATGACAACGCACCGGTGTTCCCAAAGCGAATCATGGTTTATACTGACCACCGTCAGGCGGTGACGCTCCGTCACTCTCGCCGTCGGCCTCGTCCATCCGACGGTACATCGAGGGCCATCGGATGTCCGTGATCGCCGCACTCAATTCGGCGCCAGCCGCTGGCAGGCCGACGGTCTTCCACCACGAAGATCGCTTCGGATCCTCGCACAAGGGAACGACGGCTGCTCGCCCCGGTCCAACGAAGGGAGAATGAGAATGACTCGCCGATTATCCTGGGTGATTTGTGCGGCCGGACTGGGATTAGCCCTGGCCACGACCCGGGCCGAAGAGACCACCGATCCAGGGGAGGCCGCGGACTCCCGCCCTCTCCTCCACACGGATACCGTCTACACACCAACCGAATACAGACACCTCTCCACCTGGGAGGCCCGCCGGGCATGGCTGATCAACCAGGTCCGTTTCGCGGCCGGACTGATCCCCGAGCCCAAACGATGCCCGATCAACGCCCACCTCTCCGGCAAGCTGGTTCGCGACGGCTACACCCTCGAGAAAGTCCGTTTCGAGAGCTACCCCGGCTTCTACGTCACCGGCAACCTCTACCGCCCTGCGGAGGTCAAGGGCAGGGTGCCGGCCGTGGCTAATCCGCACGGCCACTGGGGCCGCGGCCGCCTGGCCCATGAGAAACTCGGTTCGATCGCCGCCCGCTGTATCACCCTGGCCAGGCTCGGGGCGGTGGCGTTTATGTACGACATGGTCGGCTACAACGACAGCAAGCAACAGTTCGAGCACGCCGACCACCGGTTCGCAGCCGCAGACTGCGCTTTGTGGGGCATCAGCCAGTTCCACCTGCAGACGTGGAACAGCGTGCGAGTGCTCGACTTCCTGCAGTCGCTGCCCGACGTGGACCCGGCCAGGATCGGCGTCACCGGGGAATCCGGCGGCGGAACGCAGACGTTCATCCTCTATTCGGTCGACGAACGAGTGAAGGTGGCCGCCCCGGTCAACATGATCTCCAGCACCATGCAGGGCGGCTGCATCTGCGAAAACGCCCCCCTCCTGCGCATCGACGCCAACAACATGGAGATCGGGGCACTGATGGCCCCCAGACCACTCCTGCTGATCAGCGCCACCGGCGACTGGACAAAGAAAACACCTCAGGTCGAATACCCGTTCATCAAGAGCATCTTCGAGCTGTACGGCCGCGGAGATCTGGTCGAGAACGTCCACATCGACGCTCCACACAACTACAACAAGGCCAGCCGAGAGGCGATGTACCGGTTCTTCGGGCGACGGCTGCTCAACCAACCCGATGCGGACAAGATCACTGAGGGTGAGATCAAGATCGAAACCGACAAGGACATGCTGGTCTTCGCTGATGCCGAACCGCCGGCCAACATGCTCAAGGGTGAAGCCCTGATCGCGAGCCTTAAGACCGCCTGCCGGGAACGGATGGAGGCCTACCAACCCACCAGCCCCGAAACGCTGACCAACTTGCAGGCCCTCGTACGCCTCGGGCTGGGTCAGAGCATCGGTTCGGATTGGCCAGTCGTGGGCACGGTCCGCCCGAAGGGCCGTTCAGCCCTCGCCCGAATCGCCTGGGAGCGAGGCGGACGCCTGGTGTGGACGGCGAACGAGTGGCGCGACACCAAGACCGGTCAAGAAGGCGACGCCGCGGTGATCGTCCTGCCGGATGGACTCGCGAAAATCGGAGAACACAGGAAACTGCTTACCGAGGGCGACCACGGCATCTTCGTGCAGCCGTTCGGCACCAGCCATATGAAGCGAACACCAGTGACAACCCGGGCAGCCGACGAGGGTAAATACTACACAACCTTCAACCGCAGCGATGCCGCCGAAGCAGTCTATGACATCCTCTCGGTGATTGGCATCGAGACTCCCAGCCAAAGCGGAACCCGAATGAAACTCGTCGGTCTCGGCCGCATGGGCCCGCACACGCTCGTGGCCCGCGCTATGATGCCCCCCGAGGTCGTTCTTCGCACCGGCGTATGCACGGCAATCGACATGAACCAGATGAACGTCGACGACGACCAGCCCTACATCAACGACCTGTTCCTGCCGGGTATCCGGAAAATCGGCGGCCTGAAGGCAGTGGCGGCCGCTGCGGCCGGCGGCGGGCCGCTTTGGCTGTACAACGCGGGCGAGCATTTCAACGAGCAGTGGGCCCGGGCCGCAGCCAACCTCGGCGGCCACGAACTGCGAATCACCCGGGAGCCGGCCGACGACGAGGCCATCGCCGAGTGGCTGCGGCATGCATCAAGATAGCCGCCGATACCCCCGCGGCAGCGAAGCATAGCCATTGGAAGTGTGACAGCGGGCCAAGAAGCACACGGTCCTTGAAATCGCCTCGCCAGAACTCCGTCAGCGCCTGGCCGCAGCCATACAAGGCGAGATACCACAACAACGACGATCCTCGCCAGCGACGTATGTCCAACCTCAGGAAGACGACAGCCACCACGAGCAGGACCGCGATCTCATAGAGTTGCATGGGACGCGGGTCCGAACCTGCCGCTCCGGTGTTATCCTCTCGCGATCTCGGTCAGCCATTGATCCACATGCCCCGAAGGGGCACAGGTCTGTAGCCGGGGGCGCACGTTCCCCGGAACTCCAAACCACCCACATACACTAGCCCCGAAGGGGCGACAGCTGCCCGGGCGGCCAAGTGGATGTCTTACGTTCCTCCGGGCGACGCATTTCGCAACAGGGCCAACAGGCTGTGCAGTGATGATCGACATGCGCGTCGATTGACACCCCTCAGAACCACTCCATAATGAGCGCAAACGGGCCGTACATGCTCGCCGGCGGCACGAGAGCGAGCTTGCGACCTGACTGTCCGGCAACAAGGGCGAATAGCCCAATCGATGCCGAGGCATTGAGGAGGACTCCGGTGAAAAACAGCAACAAGTGCCCGAAGTGCGGATCGAACGACATCATCGCGGATGCAAAGGCCATTGACAGAGGCGAGGGCTTCTCGGAATGGGAACTGTCGGTTACCACTTACGCCAACCCAAAGGCGCTGATCTTCAAGGGCAGATCGACTACCACTATGTCCGCGTATGTCTGCGCCCGCTGCGGTTTCGTAGAGTTGTATGCGGATTCGCCAGAGACTATCCAGGTCACGAGGGCCTAACGGAGATGGGCGAGTTCGCGATGTCTCGACCGGTCCCGCGGAAGGACAAGTACGCCATCGATCGAAGATCGCAAGGACGAGCCCATGGCCCGCTACGTCCGTCAGCAAGCAAGGTCTGAATCGCACGCCATGGGATCTACTTCAGATCAAACTGCGGCGTGCCCGGCTTCAGCCCCGCCTGATGCCGCTGAACCTCGGCCAGAAGGTCAGCTACCACATCCGCATGGTCCTTCGCGACGTCGAGCTTCTCCGACGGGTCGTGGCCAAGATGGTAGAGCAACGGGGGATCGTGCTGGTTGATCTTCGGGCGATCCGGACCGTAGCTGGCGCGGGTCACCAGGCAAGCCTTCCAGGGACCCTTGCGAACGGCCATCAACATGGCATTGTCGTAGTAAAAGAACGGCGCCTCCTCACGCTCGCCCCCGCGCAGGACCGTCAGCAGACTCCGGCCGTCGTACTCACGGTCGCTGGGCATGTCGACGCCGGCTAGTTCCATCAGCGTCGGGAACACGTCCATGGTCGACGCCATCGAGCGGTTGACCGAGGGCTTGATCTGGCCGAGCCACCAGAAGATGCCCGGCTCGCGCATGCCGCCCTCGAAGGTCGAACCCTTGCCGTCGCGGAGAAGCCCGGCTGATCCGCCGTTCAGTCCCCGAATGAGCCAGGGACCGTTGTCGCTGCTGAACATGACCAGCGTTCGCTCGGCCAGCCCCTGCGCACGCAGCGTCTTGAGCACCTGCCCCACGCTCCAGTCCACTTCCTCGACCACATCGCCGTAGAGACCGCGCGGGCTCTTGCCGGCGAAACGCGGATTGGCCTTCAGCGGAGTGTGGGGGAAGGTGTGGGCCAGGTACAGGAAGAACGGCTTGTCGCGCTGGGCGACAATGAACTCGACGGCTTCCTTGGTGTATCGCTCAGTCAGCGTCTCGAGCACGACCGGTTCCTCCAGCGTCTGCTCGCCGCGGATCAGCGGCGTTGGCTTCATGTCGTTGCTGTAGGGCAGACCAAAGAAAGAGTCGAACCCCCGCTTGGTGGGCAGATACTGCGGGAGATGGCCAAGGTGCCACTTCCCGACGCAGGCCGTGGCGTAGCCCTTGGCTTTGAGCGCCTGGGCGATGGTGATCTCGCTCTCGGGCAGTCCGCCGGTCGAATTCGAAGCCAGCACCCGGCGCTCGGCACCGACCATGCCGCTGCGGATCGGCAGCCGGCCGGTGAGCAGCGCGGTCCGGCTGGGTGTACACACCGGGGCCGCGGAGTAGAAGTCGGTGAACCGCATGCCTTCCGCCGCCATCACGTCGAGGCACGGCGTGCGGATCGTGGGATGTCCATAGCAGCCGAGGTCGCCGTAACCCAGATCGTCGGCGAAGATGATGACGAAGTTCGGCGGCCGCTCGGCGCCGAGGACGCCGCTCGCAAGCGACACAGCCATCACACCCGCCGACAGCCAGACACGCAGCCCTGACCGTGAAATCAGACCGGAATGGCACCCTCTCGATTGCGTCATGGTCGGAATCCTCCGGGCCACCGGCTCGATCCTGCGGAATGTGACGAGTGGTGGCTGCACAGTGTATGATGCCCGCTAATAAGATAGGAGCAGGCCGCGTCGCGGTCCAGGTCTCAGAGTCATCACGCGCCACCTGAAACGGAGCAAGCCCGATGGCACGACCGCAACACCGTTGTCACTACATGTTACCACTGATACTGACCGCCGTCTGCCTCGGCTGCACGGAGCGGCAAACCGGCCCCTGGAATCTCCGCCAGTTAAACCAGCCACCGGCGGTGCAATGGGTGAACACAAGCGGTACGGTCCGACAACTGTACTACACCAACGAACCCTACAACGGACACGCCACCCGAGTGTTCGCTTACTACGCCGTCCCGGAAAATCACGCAGACAGGGCGCCGGCCATGGTGCTGGTCCACGGCGGCGGAGGCAAGGCCTTCCCAGAGTGGGCCGAGATGTGGGCAAAGCGAGGCTACGCCGCCATCGCCATGGATCTGGCAGGCTGCGGCCCGGACGCCAAACCGCTCCCCGACGGCGGACCGGGTCAGGGCCACGAAGAGAAGTTCACGGCCATGAACCAGGGCATTCAAGCGGTCTGGTCCTACCACGCCGTGGCCGCGGTGATCCGGGCTCATTCACTGCTGCGGAAACTGCCCGACGTGGATCCGGAACGCGTCGGAATCACCGGCATCTCCTGGGGCGGATATCTCACTTGCATCGCCGCCGGGTTGGATCACCGGTTCAAGGTCGCCGTGCCCGTCTACGGCTGCGGCTTCATCTACGAGGACCCAACCTGGACCAACCCAATGAACAAACTGACCGACACCGAGCGCCAGCAGTGGATCCACAACTTCGATCCGTCACGATACCTGGCCGGCTGCTGGACACCCATCATGTTCATTAACGGTACCAACGACGTCTATCGACTTGATTGCTTTGAGAAAACCTACCGGCTGGTCTCCGGGCCGCGGTCCCAGCGGATCGGTATTCGCCTGCCCCACAGCCATCCGGACGGCTGGGCTCCAAAGGAAATCGGCCTCTACGTCGACTCGGTGCTCCGCAACGGACAGGCTCTGCCCCGAATCAAGCGAATCACCCGCCAGGGAACACAGGTGCAGGCGACGGTCAAAAGCCCCATCCCGGTCAAAGAGGCGACCCTGAACTACACCACGGATACGGGGGGATGGAAGGAACGTAAGTGGGAAAGTCGGCCAGCCCAGTTGGATCAGAACGGCCAGCGCGTCCGCGTCCAACTTCCGTCCGATCAGGCAATCACCTACTTCGTCAATGTGACCGATGAACGCGGGGCGATCGTGTCATCCGACATTCAGAGGGTGCCGGCCTCGGCGAACGCCAAGTGATGGAGTGATGGTCATGACAACCTGCGCCTGGGCAAGATCGACGGGTATCTGGGAGGCCCATTGTTGCCGGCTGTTGGGGCCAGGATTGACTTCGCCAACAACCGGTTGGCTCTGCGATCCGAGGATGTCTCGCCGGACGCGGTTACTGCTCCTTTTCAAGCATCGGCCGATAGTCCGCGCAGCTGCGCGAACCCTCTAGCCTCGCGGCCGCTTCAGCACGCCCCTTCGCATCCTCGTCGGCCATGGCCACCACATCCGCCCGCCCGATGGCATTCCAGATGACATCCAGCCCGTGCCCGTAGCCACCCCTCCCAGTCCGGCCGATCACCGGCACCCGAATCCTGGGAGACTTCGCTTGCCCACGAAGCGACTTCGCGGCCACCAGACCACTCGCCGCAGCCGCACCACACAGTATGAACTCACGTCTTCGCATCATGTCACGCCGTCATCACCGGCGAGACGCCGGCGCCACACTCGCTCTCACACCGCCTCCGGCACAATCCACTCATCGCGGCCGGCCCGCTTCAACAGAGCGTTGGCCTCGGCATCCTCCATGAACGTCTCCGTCTTGGCATCGAACCGCAGTTGGCGCCCCCCAACTCGGTACGAGATGTTGCCCATCTGACTGAGCAAAGTCGAACGGTGGCCCTCCTCGATATCCGCGTTGGGGCGCTCGCGAGTCTCGACGCACCTGAAAAAGTTGTCCAGGTGGGCCACGTGCGGGTGGTGCCCGTTCTGCTGGGCGATCACCTTCTCGCTATCGTCGTAAACCTGCCAGCCGCCGCCGTGCCGCTCGGCGAACATGAGCCCCTTCGTGCCGTGCACCTCCACCCGCATGCCATCGAACGGCCAGTGGGGATAGGTGTCGCCGTCGCGGAGTTCCCAGGGCATCTTCTTCATGTATGGCACGCGCAGGGTCAGCTCGAACACCATGGTCAGCCCGCCGTAATCCCAGGTCACCACCTGCGTATCCGGAGCCTCGCCGTCATGGTCGTACACCCGCGAACCGGTGGCCCAGACCGACTTCGGGTAGTCCTTGCCGATCAGCCAGCGGGCAAAGTCGATCTGGTGAATGCCGTCGTTGATGATGTCGCCGCCCGAGTAGTCCCAGAACCAGTGCCATGAGTAGTGAAACCGGTTCGCGTTGAACGCCCGCATGGGTGCCGGGCCAAGCCAGGCATCATAGTCCACGCCGGCCGGCACCGGCCCGTCCGCCTTGCGGCCGATCGGCGGCCACAGCTTCATGTTCAGCACCCGCACGAGGTGGACGTCGCCGAGCTTGCCGGATCGCAGGTACTCAACCGCGGCGGCCGCATAGTCGCCACTTCGCGTCTGGGTGCCGTGCTGAACCACTCGGTGGTACTTGCGAGCGGCCTCAACCATCTTGCGGCCCTCCCAAGGATTGTGCGAAGCGGGCTTCTCCACGTACACGTCCTTACCCGCCTGGCAGGCCAGGATCGTCCCCAGAGCGTGCCAGTGATCCGGCGTCACGTTGAAGACCACGTTCACGTCCTTGTCATCGAGGATGCGACGGAAGTCGCTGACTGTCTTGGGGCGTCTGCCCCTCGCTTTCTCAACCAGATCGGCCGCACTCTTGAGCCGGCCCTCGTCCACATCGCACAGGTAGGCGATCTCGATCCCCTCGCGTTTGATGAGTTCCTGCTGCAGCAGCCAGACCCCACGCCCGCCGGTACCCATCATCCCCATCACGATCTTGCCCGAGGATGAGGCCGCTCGAACTCTTGGCGAGACAAGCGAAGCCGCTGCGAGCCCCGCGGTTGCGGCAACCGTGCCCCGCAGAAACTGACGACGAGAAGGCTTGGATCGACGCATGGTAAGCTCCCATTGGAGAAAGGAAGACACCATACAACGCGGAGAACATTATACGTCCCCTTGACACGGGTTTCGACGTTGCGTCTCTCGGCTTTGACGCCATGGGGACCGCTGGCCAGCGGACCTGTTCGCCCACATCGCCCCACCGCACCCGAACAACGTGCCGCAGGAGTGAGATCACGGCCAATCCTGCCCACCGCGGAAACCAGCGCCTCCCATCGGCCCAGGCGCCGCCCGGCCTCCTGACAACCGGGGCCAAAACCGGACACCCAGACTCAAGCCAGTTCGGTTCAAGCATTTCGAGCCATTCTCCCGATACTCCGATAGGCGGACGTTGTCCAAACGTCCCCCCGGCGCTTTGAGCGAGGACGACAGTCCAGTGATCAAACCGGGTTTCTTGTGCCCGTTCGTTGACCGGCGCGATGCGCGCTGCGCCAACCTGCTGACCATGACTAACCTCAAAGAGGCTTTTCGCCTCTGCGCGGGAAACCATGAAGCCTGTAGAGTCTACCACCAGATCAGACTGGCCGAGCTCCGACGTGACACCCAGCTTCTCGTCGCCTGCTCGGCCTGAATCGAGTTGCGGCCTGGCGGAGCCCCCGCCCATCGAGCCGTCCAAAACAGCGGCGGAAGAGCCCGCCATACACACCTTGATCGAGCAGTTCCTCTCCCGGCTCTGGTCCGAGGCGGGACTCGCCGAGAACACCCTGGCCGCCTATCGCCGCGATCTGCAATCCCTGGCCGCCTTCTGCGAGCAAGCCGGCCTCAGGCTTCGACACATCTCGCCACGCGACGTCCAGACGTTCCTCATATCCCTCCGTGAGGAAGATAACTTGGCCGTCAGTTCGATCGCTCGACGCCTCGTGGCCGTCAAGCTCTTCTGCCGGTTCTGCTATGCCACCGGTCACCTCGCCCGCGACATCGCCGCCTTCATCGAAACACCCAAAAAGTGGAACTACCTGCCCCAGGTCCTCAATGAAAAGCAGGTCGATGCTCTGCTGACCTTGCCCGACGACGGCGACTCCCTCGCCTCACGCGACCGAGCCATCCTCGAGCTGTTCTACGCCACCGGACTGCGAGTCAGCGAACTGGTCGGCCTGAGCCTCGGCGACGTTCAACTGGAGATCGGATACCTCCGCTGCTTGGGCAAGGGCAACAAGGAACGAGTCGTGCCCATCGGCAGCCACGCCATCAAGGCCCTCACCGAGTACCTGCGCGATCTTCGCCCCCAACTGGCCGACGGAAGGCCAACGGACCGCGTCTTCCTCTCACGCACCGGCAAGCCCCTCGATCGGACCAACTGCTGGCGCATGGTGGCCAAGTACGCTCGCCGCATGGGCGTGCCCGGCAAGCTGTCGCCACATACCCTGCGACACTCCTTCGCTACCCACATGCTCGCCGGCGGAGCCGACCTCCGCGTCGTGCAGGAAATACTCGGCCACGCCGATATCGCCACCACCCAAATCTACACCCACGTGGACTCCTCCCGGCTCAAAGCCATCCACCAGAAGTTCCACCCGCGCCAGTAGAGCAAGCCCCTAACAAGCCCCACGAACGTCAACACGCCAAAACACAAACCTGCGAACACCGTCGCTTGAAGGCCGGCACCACCTGCGTATCATACCGAGGGGAATGAAGAGCCCCCAGATGCCTGCGATAATACTCGCGATCCGTGGCCCGGAAGCAGACAATGAGCGATACGGAGACGAACGCGGTCGACAGGCGTTTCCACTTCCGCTGCCTGCGCTGCGGATCGGTGCTGGAGGGACACTCCAGCCAGTCGAACCGGGATGGCCGGTGCCCGAGTTGCGATGCCGTCTTCACCGTGCCGCAGGTGGATCCACGAACCGGCCTGGCTATTCAGCATGCCGACCCGGGCGACGACGGCGAGCTGCCCGCCCCGGTACATGCCTACGCCGCAGCGGGCACCAAGGCGCCACGCATCGTCCGCTGCGAAGATGATCACCTCGAGATCGAATGCCCGCGCTGCGAGCGACACTCTCCCGTGCATTCCGATAGCTGCCCGGGGTGCGGCTTGCCTTTCACCATGGAAGCCGCCAATTACAGCGTCCCAACCGCAAGCACCGAGATCGGCAGCCTGGCCGCGATGAGCGGCGTCATCGCATTACTTGCCTCCCTGTGCCCAGGCATAGGCCTGGTGTGTGGCTTGATCGCTCTTGGGCTTGGGTGGACCGCACTGGTTCGAAGCAAGCACACCACGTCGACCGGCGGCTTGGTGGGCGCGATCCTCGGCCTGATCAGCCTGCTGCTCCAGACCCTCGCCCTCCTGGGGTCTATGTAGACCCGCCGGATGTCAGGCCGACGCGGCCACGTCTACCTGGCAGAGCCTTCCAAGACTCGCGATACATGCAGAATGACGGACGCAATCAGTCTGTCTCGGGTGATCGGTTTGGTGAGATAGTCATCACATCCCGCCGCCAGACATTTGCCGCGGTCGCCCGTCATCGCGTGAGCGGTCAGGGCAATGATCCGACCGGAATAGCCCTGCTTGCGCAACAGCCCGGTCGCTTCATAACCTTCCATCTCCGGCATCTGTATGTCCATCAGGATCAGGTCAAAAGGTCCGCCCGCCCGCCAGGCGGCGAGCGCTGCATCCACGGCCAGCTTGCCGTTCCCGACAATGCTCACCTCGGCCCCGGCCTTTTTGAGCATGTGGCCGATCAGTCGCTGGCTGTCGGGACCGTCCTCCGCCAGCAAGATCCTGTGCCCGGCCAATGCGCGGGAGGACGGCCGAGTCTCATCGTCCCGCACGGACAACTCCCCCGCCTCGGCGGCGTTCTTGGCCTTCTGGAGCTCGACCTCCGTCCGCTCCCGAGCCACCAGCTCGCGAGCCAACAGCAGGTTCTTGTAGGCCAGCGAGGAGATCTCCCCGGCCAACAGCCACAAGAGATCCAGAATCTCGGCAAAGCGATCCATCGGCATGCTCGGAACCTGATGAAACGCCCGTACCAGCTCCGGCGGAGGGACACCAATCTCGCAGGCGAAAACCGCCATGCTCCCCGCGTCCACCCCCGCTGCGTTGACCTGGCCGATGAGCCAGTTGGCAATCTGCTTGCCGCCCACGACGATCGGGGCGCTGGCATCGACAAACCCGCAGCTATGGCACTGATCGTACCGCGGCTTCATCGCCTCCCGAGCTCGCTCACCCACGATCCGATCCGACTCGATGCATCGAGCCCTGCCCTTCTCGGTGTTGCGGACCAGCTAACAGGCGCTGCAGAATGAGCGCGATCGGCTCTGGGTGTTTGGCCAGCAGCGCGGCACATGACGCGATCGCGCGGCCCACCGCCAAACGATCGGCCGCTCGCTTCGGAGTCCACCACCGAGTGAGCACGGGATAAGCACCGAACCCAACACCACCTCAGGCCACCAGCCGCTACCGGCTGCGGCTGCACGGGCAATCGTCCGGTACCTCAATGCAAGGCTCGAGGTTGGCCAGGTCGCGACGTCGATCACGCTCGGCAAGGGCAAACTCGGCCGCTTCCTCGCGCGTGGCAAACCGCCCAATCTCCTCGCGACGATCCGGCGCATGACAGAGCGTGACCGTCCACGCCTCGCTGTCGAGCGACCGCATGATGCAGATACCCAACGACGGCTTCGCATCCATGAGTCTCTCCTCGTTGGCACGGCCACGGCCGGGAATGCCATAGGCATGCCGGCCCGATCAGACCCTACGCCTGCTCTCATTCATTCTACGACCGATACGATGGGCAGACTAGACAACAAAAAAACCACCCCGGTGTCACCCGCGAGCCTGACTCGCCGAAGACAACGGGGTGGATCGCTTACATGAGGCCAACAACACCCTTCCTTGTTCGGGCCGGAGAGGGGGATTGCAGCGGAAGGGCTTGCTTGTTGTTGGCCCGGTACAGACCATTGCGGCCTGTGACGGTATCGTGTTGACAGACCTTCATCCGCCCACAAGACACTGACCTTCACATGGCAACTTGCGTGCCGGACTGCGATCGGCCAGCAGCCGCCTGATCAGAATGCGGCCAACATCCCCCAAATCGATCGCCGTGGCCCCCAGTGGGCCCGCAGCCAAGCCCACCCCTTTCCCGAAGGCGACCCAGGTAGCCCAACCCGACCACACGCACGCCGAATCACCCAACCAGGCTGCGCCATTTGACCCAACGAGTGCGCCGAATAACCCAGCTTTCGGTGCCATTCTGACGGAACGCTCGGCGATCCAGAGCCAGCCCGGCCGCCCATGGCTAGGTCCTGCTCCCTTCATGCCCGCCAGCATTGCAGTCACCCGGCCTCTCTCCTACCATACCAGCATGGCAAACCCCAAGGACGAAATGCAGGAACGTACCTGTCGGTCTTGCCGACAGCCCTACCGGTATCCCGGGCGGGGCAACTTGGCCACGCGCTTCCACTGCCAGGCCTGCGCCGAGCTTCCCGCACCTGTCCGTGACGCATTCGAGCGGTTCCACCGGCAAATCGCGTTGCTCGCCAGCAGGATCGAACAGCTGGAGCGACAGGTGTCTGTCAGGTAAACCTGGGGTGGCTCTTCATGGCCGACGATCCGAAAACGCCGCCCTGTGGTCGCCGATCCGTCTTCCGGCTCGGCCTGCAGAGACTCATCGAACCGCTGGCCGCCTACGTGACGGACCGGCTGGACGTCCAGCTTCCCATCGTGCGGTCCGTCCTCCGCCCTCCTGGCGCCTTGCCGGAAGCGGCTTTCCTGAAAACCTGCTACCGATGCGGCAACTGCGTCGACGTCTGTCCGGCCAAGGCTATTCGGACCATCACCGCCGCCGAGCCGGATTGCACCGGAACACCCTACATCGACCCCGATCTCGCCGCCTGCGTCTTCTGTGACGAACTGGCCTGCATCAAGGCCTGCCCCAGCGGGGCCTTGAAGACCACCCCGTCCCCAGGCCACATCCGCCTCGGCACGGCCAGCTGGAAGGAGGAAGCCTGCCTCCGTTCGACCGGCGAAACTTGCACCGCCTGCGCCGACCGCTGCCCGATCGGACCCTCAGCCATCTCCTTGAACCAACGGGGACGCATCGAGATCCGAGCCGGGGCTTGTGTGGGCTGCGGCACATGTCAGTTTTACTGCCCCGCTTCGCCCAAGGCCATTCAGACCGAGCCTTGATCGACCCTCCCTGGGTAGACGTAACCACATTTCAAGTATTAAGTTACAGCTGACTACAGCCCAGGGGTGAATTGTGCAGAAGCCGCTTGCAATCAGGGCCTGGCTCGGTAGAATTAAGTGTAGCCATCGTGTGTCCTTGGCGGGGACGGAAAGCACCGTGTCGCGGAACGCTCCCCAGGACAGAAGAACCCAAGCCTCTCGGACACGCTTGGGCGCTTCGCATGTGTTTCTACAACGCATCGGCTGCCTTGGGAGTCGTGGGTCGTGGGGTGCCGTAACGACCCAGAGTGGTAAGAAGTAAACTCAGGGGTCTTTCAATCGGGAGGTTCACAATGGGAATGGCAAGGTTGTTCAGTGTGGTGCTGATGCTGGCTGCCGCGCCGGCCTTCGCCGCTAGCGTGGTGAGCTACGAACTGCAGCTCGGGGGCGACAACCATGCCGCGGACGTCATCGCTCTTCAACGTCCCATGTACACCCCCGGCAGCCCTGCAGATGGCCTGACCTTCAGTAAGGGCGTGCTGAACTGGGCCGCATCGATCGCCGTCACGGGTCTCCACAGCCAGACCGGCCATGCCTCGGATGGCAAGCCTACCTGGGGCGTCGCCAACTTCGTGGTCAGTATCGAACTGCACGAAGGGACCGCCGATGGCCCCCTGGTAACCACGGCTGATTTCTACAGCAGCATTCACGACGGCGGCGCGGTACCCTGCACCACCTGCAAGGGCGGCGGCGGCTTCTGCGCCGGCTCCGCGTTCGCCCTCAGCTACAAGCGAGTCCCCACCTGGACCGGCTATGCACGCGTGACCGAGGCGGCATCCTCCGGCGTGTACTACGGACCATTCATGGAAGTGTGCATGTGGCCCACCGTCCCCGCTGCCGCAGGTAAGATCCTCGGGACCGGAGCAGGCTATGCCCAGTGGTGCCGTGGATGCGGCTTGGGCACCACGACCACCCCAGGAATCGGCATCCCCGCCGGAACACCCGTCCCCGTGGGTAGCGGCACCTTCGGCCTGGACATCGTTCCAGTGATCGAAGGCCAGATCGACACCTCGACCCTGGCACTGGGCACCTACGTCCTGCGTCTGGTGCCCGGAACCGGCACCAACGTCCTCCGCGGCGACGTCGATCTCATGACCGCCCCAACCAGCGGACCCCAGGTCCAGGCCTTCGCCGTGGCGGCCAACGAAGCCGTCGAAGATACGATCACCTTCACCCTCAGCGAAGCCGATCCGTGCGCCGAGGATACCGTCGCCCCCGCCATCGTCTCCACATTGTCCCGCAAGACCCATGGCACCAAGGGAGACTTCGACGTTGATCTCACCGCAGGGAATGTGGTCGAGGGACGTACCGGCGGCCTCACCAAGCTCATCGTCACCTTCAGCGAACCCATCCAGGCAGCCGGCGGAACGGCGGGTCCGGAGAGCGTCAGCGTCACCAGCGGAACAGTCGGCAACGTGGCTATCAACGGCGATGCATTGACCGTCGATCTGGCCGGCGTCACCAACGCGGACCGGTTCATCATCGCGTTCCCGGGCATTCAGGACGCCTGCGGAAACGCCGTCACCGAAACCAAGTGCGTCAGAGTCCTGTTCGGAGACATCAACGGAGACGGCAAAGTCAATACCATGGACATGACCCTCCTCCGCAACAACGTCGGTATGGAGATCACCACCACTAACTGCAGGGCCGACCTGAATATCAGCGGCACGTTCAACACCCAGGACATGACCCTCGTGCGCAACAACGTGGGCACGATCATGGCAAATCCCTGCCCGTAAACGACTCTCAATCGGCCTCCTGATTCAGCGGGCCCGGCGCATCAGCGCTGGGCCCGCTGCTTTGCGCCAGAAGCCTCGCACGGTTGCCAACGCTTGTACACCGCCGCAAATCGCCAGATAATTCAAGCCATGAACAGCAGTCCAAGAGCCCGTATTGTCGTCGCTGAAAAGGTCAACGAATCCGCCATGGCCCGGCTCCAGGCCGCCGGAGAGGTCATCCGCCTCCGCAACCACGACGAGGCTACACTGATCAACACGGTGCGAGAGGCGGACGCCTTGGTCGTCCGTACCTACGCCCTGGTCAACGCCAATGTCATCACCGCAGCTCGACAGACCGGGCGACTCAAAGTCATCGGACGAGCCGGTGTCGGCGTGGATAACATCGACGTCGCCGCAGCTCTCCAGGCAGGCATCCAGGTCGTCAACACCCCCGCGGCTTCAACCTGCGCCGTAACCGAACTGGTGGTCGGACTCATCGTGGCCGTCCAGCGGCACATCGCCACCTTCGACGCCCGCATGCGCCAGGGCGAGTTCGCTTCCCTGCGAGCCGGTCCGGCACCAACCACAGAACTCCAACACCAGACACTGGGCATCATCGGTATGGGCAGAATCGGCCGGGCGGTGGGATACCGGATGCGTAACGGGATGGGCATGCGCGTGATGTACTACGACATCCGCGAGATCGGCTACCTCCCATTTGCGACCACACGAGCCAACAGCGCTGAGGAGGTCTATGCCGCCTGCGACGTCGTCACCTTCCACGTGCCCCTGACGACCAAGACGAGAAACATGGTCAACGCCGCAGCCCTCCACCATTTCAAGCCCGGCGCCTATCTCATCAACACCTCCCGAGGACCAGTCGTCAACGCCGCCGATTTGGCTTCCGCCTTGACGGAAAACCGCCTCGGCGGAGCGGCTATCGATGTCTTCGACCCCGAGCCGCCTCCGCCCGACCACCCACTCCTGTCCGCCCCCAATTGCCTGCTGACACCCCACGTGGGGGCACGGAGCCGGGAAGGACTCGCGGCGATGAACGATGTGGTCGATGATGTGATAGCGGTTCTTGCCGGCAGGACGCCACAATATCCGGTTGAACCGGAGCCGTGCTGAACATGAATGAGCCCAGACACCATCCTCGGGCATGTCAGGTTTGTGGAGAAGGCTGAATGGCAACGTATCTCGTGACGGGTGGAGCAGGATTCATCGGTTCCCATCTGGTCGAGCGACTGGTCAAGGATGGCGAGACCGTGCGCGTGCTGGACAATTTCTCGTCGGGCAAACGCCAGAACCTCGCGCCCTTCTCCGCCAGGATCGAGGTCATCCAAGGCGACATCCGCAAACCCGATGACTGTGCCACCGCCTGCAAGGGCATCGATGTCATCTTCCACGAGGCGGCAGTACCCTCGGTCCCCAAATCCGTCACCGATCCGCGGACCTCGCACGAGGCCAACATCGACGGAACCTTCAACCTGCTCATGGCCGCTCGCGACGCCAAGTGCCGGCGCGTCATCTACGCCGCCAGCAGCAGCGCCTACGGCGATCTGCCCGATCTCCCCAAACGCGAGTCCGCCTGCCCATCACCGCTGAGCCCCTACGCCGTCAACAAGCTCGTGGGCGAGCACTACCTGCGAACCTTCTACTGCTGCTACGGCCTCGAAACCATCTCGCTCCGCTACTTCAACGTCTTCGGACCTAGACAGGATCCTAAGAGCCAGTACGCCGCCGCCATTCCGGCATTCGTCTCCGCCATCCTTAAGAACCAGCCGCCAACGATCTATGGCGACGGCGAACAGAGCCGAGATTTCACCTACATCGACAATGTGGTCCACGCCAATCTGCTGGCCGCCCACGCAGCCAAAACCGAAGGTCAGGTCGTCAACGTCGCCTGTGGCGAACGCGTCACGGTGAACCAGATCATCGCCCAGATCAACAGCCTCCTCGGCCACAGCATCAAGCCGGACTACGTCGACACCCGGCCGGGAGATGTCAAACACTCGCTGGCAGACATCACTCTGGCGGAAAAGATCCTCGGCTACAGGCCCGTGGTTGCCTTCGAGCAGGGCCTTCGCCGAGCCATCGAATGGTACAAGAACAATCTGTAGAACCCTGCGCTCGAACGCCCGACCTCGTCGGCCGTGAGCCTTCCTCCTATCGTTCCACCAGCCCTAGACCCGGACGATCATTGAGCGTCAGCCGCCCGCCTCGCCCGCCGATGCCCTCGAACGGATCATTGGCCAGCAAAAGGTGCCCATCCAGATCGACCCAGTCGACCAATGGCCCAAGGTGAGCAGCAGCGGCAATCCCCACTGAAGATTCAATCATGCAACCAAGCATGATCTTCAGGCCCGCCGAACGCGCGGTGTGAATCATCTGGATCGCTCGACGTATGCCGCCGCACTTGCTCAGCTTGATGTTGATCCCGTCAAAAACACCGGCACACGCGAGCACGCCCTGCACACCGACACAACTCTCGTCGGCCACGATCGGACAGAGACCGGCCGCTCGAACCCCGGGCAGAGCATCATGCACTCCCGCCGCTGTCGGCTGCTCGATAAACTCAATGCAGTGTTTCTTCGACAACGTCCGGCACCGTTCTAGGACGTTGGCCGAGTTCCACCCGCAATTGGCGTCGACTCGGACAACCTTGTTCGGAGCCTCTTCTCGAATCACCGACAGAATGTCGTCGTCCTGCGGCGTGCCAACCTTGACCTTGAGAATCGGATACTCCGCCGCTTCGCGCGTCTTCAGCCGAATGACCTCCAGATTGTCAATGCCAATCGTGAACGAGGTCAGGGGCATCCGGGCACGGTCCAGGCCCAGAAACCTCCACAAAGGCACGCCCAACAGCTTGCCCGCTAGATCGTGCATCGCCCCGTCGATCGCTGCGATGGTGGCGGTCTCATCCCCAAACTGCACCCAAAGCGGATCCAGCACCGCATCGAACGCCAGAGGATCCTGGCCCAGCATGCCCGCGATCCGAGCCAGAGCAGCCTCGGCTGACTCCAGACTCTGGTGGTAGTAGGACGTCGGTGCCGCTTCACCCCAGCCAACCAGCCCGTCATGCTCGATCTGGATGAGGAGGATCTCCTTGTCGACTTTGTCCTCTTGCTCCCGGCGAGCGATGTTGAACGGATGCCGAAGCCGGAGCGAACGGCGATGCCAGGTCAGTTTCACGTTCGGGCGCCCCTTTCAGGTTTGACGATCGGCCTCGTTCCGAATAGGATGATCCGAAGCTAACTCGTTGTAAATACGAAGGTAAGCCGCGTAGGCGGCCGCATCAAACAGCACAAACACCACTCGCTCAGGGAGGTCATTTTTCTGCAGATTTTCGGACGTTTCGCCGATGGCGATACGTGCGGCCTCGACCAGAGGATAGCCGTACACGCCGCAGCTGATGGCCGGAAAAGCAATCGACCGAATACCGTGCTCGGCGGCCAGCCGAAACGCGGTTCGATAGCAGCCGGCCAGCAGCTCCGGCTCGCCAGAACGGCCGTCTCGATAGACCGGGCCAACGGCGTGGATGATATACCTGGCAGGCAGTCGATGGCCATGGGTCAGCTTGGCGGAACCAGTGGGACATCCGCCCAAGGTGCGGCATTCGGCCAGAAGGTCCGGACCCGCCGCCCGGTGAATCGCGCCATCGACGCCTCCACCACCAAGCAGGGAGGTATTGGCCGCGTTGACAATGGCATCAGTGGCTTTCCGAGTAATGTCGCCGCGCTCGAGGGTAACACGTTGACTCCATGGGGCGACCATGCGTCGCAGTCTAGCAACGCCCACCCGCGTGTCAACCAGGTTGCCGCCGCCGCTGATCCGAGGTATCATAACGCGTTTCGAGGCCGTTTCACCGCGTGCCCGGCCGCCGACAAGGATAGAGACCATGCCCCGGTATTCGAAGCAGCCCCCCGCTGAGCCAGCTCAGGACCAGAAGCCTGCCCGCCGGCCGCCCGCCCGCGTCACCCACGAGCTCATGCTCGGGACCGCGGCCGTGCTGGCTACCCTTTTCACCAGCGGATGCGGACTCTCCGAACTCCGCACCCCGACACGCATGGACAAGGGCCTCATCATCATCCTTCCGGGCATCGAAGGCAGAAGCCCACTCAACTCCAGCATCGCCAAAGGCTTGGCTGAAGGTGGCGTACCCGCGGCAATTACCATCCACGACTGGAACTTAGCTCCGACCTTCCTCGCGGGTGTCGTCAACCTGCGGGCCCAGTCCCATAACCTCAGCGAGGCTCGGAGGGTGGCCGCTAACATCGTCGCCTACCAGAACAAGTACCCCGGTCGACCCGTGCACGTCATCGGACACTCGGGCGGCGGCGGCGTGGCCGTCTATGTCCTGGAAGCCCTGCCGCCTAAGCATGAGATCACCAGTGCCGTGCTGCTGGCCCCGGCGATCTCACCGGACTACGACCTTCGCCGGGCTCTCAAGAAAACGCACGAGGGAATCTGGAACTTCTATTCACCCTACGACGTTGGCTTCCTGAAACTCGGAACCAGCGTCGCCGGGACAATCGACGGGCGCATGACCCAGGCCGCCGGAGCGGTTGGGTTCTCGATCCCGTGGGGCCTGAGCCGAGAAGACCGACAGTTGTATGGCGAGCGCCTCCATCAGCAGAGGTACACCCCCAAGATGGCAGAAAGCGGCAACACCGGAACCCATTTCGGATGGGCCGGCCGGAGCTTCGTGGCCGAATGGCTCGCCCCGTTGATCAACTCTCAGGCAGAGGCGCCCACCCGGTACGCCGCAGACCGTGAAAGCACCCAATGACCATGGTCCTCCAACAAGACAGGGGTAATCGGCCCACCCGGTCTCGTACCCGCCGCCAGCCGGCACCCCGGCGGCCGGCGAAGACCGAGAATCCGCAGACCAGGGGGTTTTCACCCCTTCCGGTGGAATGGACCAACCGGAAACCTAACAATAGGGAAGGGTTGCCGGTCAGGAAGGTGGCTTCCAGATCGGCGGATGGGAGCCCGCATGGGTGACATTGGTACGTCCTGCAAGAAGTTCTTGTTGCTGGAATCGGCGGCGGCCGAGATCCCCGAACTGCGCGAGATCCTGGCTCAAATCGGGCAGGTGCGAACCGAACCCACCATGGAAGCCGCGCTCATCGCCCTCCAGAGGGACACCAAGAGCCTCTTCGTGTCCCCGGCCGGCGAAATCCTGGCCGCCGAACAGAATGGCCTCGGCTTCCAGCTGAGCAGCGTGCTGGATACCATCGGCCAAGGCGTGTGCCTGCTGGATATCCAGGGACACACCCTCTGGTCAAACGCCCGCGTCCGAGAACTGCCCTGGGAGGTTCGCGATCGCATCCAACGCCACTGCCGCGACGGTTACAGCCGCCAGGAGGGCCGCTCCATCCTCGGCCGCTCCCGCTCGCTCAGCCTCATCACCGACGGCGAACAGTACTTCGAAGCCAGGATTACCCCCATTCTCGATCAGCACGGCCTCACCCGCCTGGTGGTGTCCATTTCCGATGTGACCCGCCCACGCCGGCTACAGAAGAAAATGGACGCGATCGACAACGCCGGACGCGAAATCGTCCAGGTGGACGCCGAGCAACTCGCAGGAATGAACGCCGGCGACCGACTCCAGTTGCTGGAGCGAAAGATCATCCGCTACACCCGAGAACTCCTGCATTTCGACAACTTCGCGATTCGCCTGGTGGACAAACGCAACAACCGCCTCGAACTCGCAC
Organism: Phycisphaerae bacterium; assembly: GCA_018003015.1. NCBI lineage: Bacteria > Pseudomonadati > Planctomycetota > Phycisphaerae > Phycisphaerae bacterium. The sequence goes on from JAGNEZ010000018.1 coordinate 60,810, forward strand.
TCAGCGCCGGACTGCCCACCGAAGCCCAGACCGTCGACCTCTACGTGTCCCCGGAAGGCAGCGGCATCAGCGGCTACGTGGCCTCGACCGGCCGCAGCTACATCTGCCCCGACGTCGGCCAGGACGCCCGCTATCTCCCGGGCATCAACAACGCCCACTCATCACTCACCGTGCCGCTCAAGCTGCACGACAAGGTCATCGGGGTCTTCAACATCGAGAGCGACCGGGTGGCCGCCTTCAGCGAGGAAGACCGCCAGTTCACCGAGATCTTCGCCCGATACATCGCTATCGCCCTGCACATCCTCGACCTGCTCGTCGTCGAGCGCTTCGCAACCACCGGCCGGCTGGCCGACAACGTGTCAGCCGAGATCGCCGGCCCGCTCGGCGATATTCTCGCGGATGCGACCACCCTGACCGAAGACTACATCGGACACGATGACCTCCGCCATCGCCTGCAGGGCATCATCGACAACGTGGCCCGCATCCGCGAATGCATCAAGCAGGTGACCAAGCCGGTCCAAAGCATCCTCGAGGCCAAAGGCACCCCGCCGGAGAAGGACCCAGTCCTGGCCGGCAAGACCATCCTGGTCATCGACGACGAGGAAATCATCCGCACTACGGTCCGCGACGTGCTCGCCCGCAGTGGCTGCGACGTCGAGCTGGCCGCCGAGGGCAAAGAGGCGATGGCCATGATCAACCAGCGGTTCTACGACCTGGTGATCAGCGACATCCGCATGCCGAACGCGAGTGGCTACGAGATTTTCAGGCTGGTCAAGGAAAACAAGCCCCACTGCCCGGTCATGTTCATGACCGGCTTCGGCTACGACCCAAGCCATTCGATCATCCGGGCCACCCCCGAGGGCCTGGCCGCCGTCCTCTACAAGCCCTTCAAGGTCAACGAGCTACTCGAGGCGGTCCGCTCGGCCATCAGCTCGGCCACCCCCAAGTGAGAGCCTATCTCTATCCGACACCCAAGGCGGACTTCCATCCCCTCACCGGATCGACAGAATGACTGCCCTCCAACCGACCGGTGTAACCCAATGCCCACGGCTCACGGGGCCGGCTCGGACTCCAGTCCGTAACGCTTCATCTTCTTGTAGAGCGTGGTCCGGTTGATCTCCAGAACCTGGGCGGTAACCTGCCGGTTCCAGTTGTTGGCCTTCAGGGCCTGCTCGATGATCCGCTTCTCCGGCTCCTCCAGGGCTTTCTTGAGCGACTGCGGGCGATAGATGTCGCCTCCGGAGGATAGCACCTCAGCCTGCTCGACGACGTGTTCCGGCAGATCATCCACCTCTACGTGTCGCCGCTTGCCCAAAACCACCGCCCGCTGCACGACGTTCTCCAACTCGCGGACGTTGCCCGGCCACGGGTAACGCTGCAGAAGCTGCAGGCAGCTGTCAGTGAAACCCGCGATGTCCTTGCGAAGCTCCCCGCAATACCGCTTCAGGAAATGCCCGGCCAGCAACGGAATGTCCGCCATCCTCGACCGCAACGGCGGCAACTGGATGGTGACCACGTTGACCCGGTAAAACAGGTCCTGGCGAAAACGGCCCGCCTGCACTACCTTGGCCAGGTCTTCGTTGCTGGCCAATATGACCCGCACGTCGACTTTCTGCGTCTTGTTCGAACCAACGGCCTCGAACTGCCGCTCCTGCAACACGCGAAGCAACTTGACTTGCAGAGCCGGCGTCGCCGAAGAAATCTCGTCAAGAAAGATCGTGCCGCCGTCGGCGACCTTGAACTTGCCCTCCTTGTCGCTCACCGCACCGGTGAACGAACCCTTCACGTGACCAAACAGCTCGCTCTCCAGCAGCGATTCAGGCAACGCCCCGCAGCTCACCTCGACGAACGCACGATCACGTCGATCACTGCGATGATGGATCGCCCGGGCAATCAGCGTCTTGCCCGTTCCAGATTCGCCCTGGATCAGCACCGTGGTCGGCGATTCGGCGACCGTCTCAATCAGGTCAAAGATCCGAAGCATCTTGTAGTCGTGGCCGACAATGTTATCCAGGCTGTAACGAAGATCCAGAGCCTCCCGCAACGTCTGGTTCTCGCGGATCAACGACTGCTGCTGTAGAGCCCGCTGGATCGTGAGCTGAATCTCCTCGTCAATGATGGGCTTGGTCAGATAGTCGTAGGCCCCCATCTTGATCGCTTCGACGGCACTCTCGATCGTACCGTACCCGGTGATCATGATCACCACAATGTCCGGAAAACGCTGCTTGATGAGCCGCAGCAGCTCGAAGCCGTTGGCGTCCGGCATGTTGATGTCGCTGAGCACCAGGTTGAACCGCTGGCGCTCAAGGGCAGTCACCGCCTGGGCAAAGCCGGCAACACCGACCGCCTCGTACCCCTCCAGCTCGAGCAGCTCGCAGAGCGACTCGGTGATGATCCTGTCGTCATCGACAATCAGAATCCGTTTCTTGTCCTGGCTCATTCATCCTGCCTTCCCGTGGATCGGCCCGGGTCTGCGTCACGCGGCGCCGACTTCTGGCCGCCCACCCCGCCAAGCGTGACCTGCTCGCCGCCCGGCGGAACCGCCAGCGGGCTCGACGAACGCTGCGGCGAACAGCTCTCCAGGGGGATCTGGATGGTGAACACCGTCCCCGCCCCCTCCCGCCTTTCAGGAACGATCCGACCGTTGTATTTCTCGATGATGTCCTTACAGATCGCGAGCCCCAGGCCCGTACCCTTGCCGGGCTCCTTGGTGGTGAAAAAGGGCTCAAATATTCTGCCCATCTCTTCAGGCAGCCCGATCCCGGTGTCCTCGAACCGGATGATCACGTGGCGATCGACCGTCCGGGTCGCCACGGTGAGCGTGCCACCCTCCGGCATCGCGTCCACTGCGTTCTTGATCATGTTGCAGAAGACCTGAAAGAGGCTCGTGCCGTGAATCGCTGGCAAACCCTCCTCGAGCTGGCAGACGATCGACACCCCGCTCTGGATCGCCTTGTCCGACATGACCTTCACCGCTTCCTCAACAATGGTGTTGATGCCCGCATCATTGAAGGCGGTATACGCGCTTCGGGAAAACTCCACCAGGTCCCGGACAATGTCCGTCATCCGAATCAGACCGCCTCGAGCTCGATCCAGGTAGTCGTTCAGCTTGTCCCCGGCACCGGTCGCCGCCGCCCGCTTCACCAGATTCAGATAACGCATGATCCCGTCCAGGGGATTGTTCAACTCGTGAGCCACCCGAGCCGCCAGCTTGCCCACGGCGGCCATCCGCTCCGAAACCGCCAGCCGCTTCTCCATGCTCACCGCCGCCGTCACATCCTCAATCACCAGCGTGCCGCCGGTGATCGGCACGTCACCACCCTCAGTCAGCGGAATAAACTGCAGGTTCAGGAGCATCTCGCCAGACGCCCCACTCCGCCGACTGTGGCATACCACCTGGTCGAACCGCCGCTGCCGCCCCGCGTCAATCACTTCACGCAGAACCCGAGTCCAGTCCTGATACGAAGCATCCACCGTCCCGTCCGTCAACGCCGTACTGATCGACTCGTGACCTTCAACCAGAAACGCAGCCGCCGGATTGTGCCAGACAATCCGAAGCTGAGGATCGAAGACCACCAGCCCCAACGATAAGGACTGAAACACGCGACGACTGATGTCCGTAAAGACGTCCGCCGACAAGAGCCGGACGTCCTTGACTGACCGGTCAGAAGACAACGAGTCGCCCATGTCCCACCCGTGATGCCTCAGTGCATCATTGAGAACAGACCACAGACATCCTATCCGTCTATCGTCACAAAAACACATCCATGTTGACTCCCGTCAACACGGATGTGGCGAAAACCGCACGCAATCAAGCCGATCGACGCTAATCCGTCACCTAGTCCGCGCGGACAGCGGAATGACAAACTTCCGGTGGCTCACCTGAACGCGGGTGATAACCTGCACCCCAGGGGCGTAGGCGAGCTCCACATAGCTGGGACACAGCAGCGGATAGTACAACCCGGCTGCGAAAGACGCCTCCAGGCAACCCTGACCCGCACGACCGCGGATCTGGCGGATAGGAATGGGCCAGGATGCATCCACACTCTCCCCTACGTGGGCCACAATGCCAACAACGATGCCCTTGGAGAAGTCGACAGCGGGAGGCGCGGCCGGAAGATCCAAACGCCGGCGAACCTCCTCCCAATCGCGACTCGTACGAATGGTCAGCAGCGAGAACTCCGGGGACAGTTCTTGAACAAGCCGCGCTGGCAGGGGCCGGTCGTAACTGAGCCGGGCCCGTCCCAGCGAAAGGTGCTCGACCGGCGGAGCATGGACCAGTTCCCAGGTGGGTATCAGCTCCGGACCCGACGGGGCACTCGTGCAGCCCCAACTACAACCGGCAGTCAGCAGTGCCGCCAAAGCCAGATGGAGACGAGCGTTGCGACCAACGAATACCCGGCAGGACGCGTCGACGCCATTCGGCCGTCGGTTGTGGCTTTCCCGCGTGCAGGCTATAGTAACGGCCGATTTCATGCGCGTTGGCATTGTCGTCGCCCGCCAGGTACGAATCAACGCGGAAAGGAGTTCTGGGTCGTGATCATCGGCGTCCCTCGGGAGCCCAAACCGGACGTCCTGCATTACTGCGTCACGAACATGCCGGGAGCGGTCGGCCGAACCAGCACCTCCGCCTCGGGCAACGCTTCGCCGCCGTATGCCCTGCGACCGGCCGATCTCGCCTACAGGAAGGCCGCCGCCGATCCAGAGCTCGCCGCCGGCATCAACGTCCAGGACGGCGAAGTGACTCACCCAGCCGTGGCTGAGGCATTCGGTATGACCTGCCACCCGGCAAAACTGACCGGAACAGGATGACCATCGAGCCCGGAACCGTCCCGGGCCTTTGAAAGCTCCAGCACATGAAGAAGCTCATCTTTGCGATCGTTGTCGCCGCCGCACTGGTGGCTGGCTACTACGCCCTCCAGCACGCCCGGGTGTCAATCGGCTTCCTCGAAGGAAAGACGGCCGAAAGCCATCGCGGCGACCTGGTCGTGCCCATCACCGCCAGCGGCAAGATCGAGCCGGCCAAGGTCGTCCAAATCAAGGGCGAGGCCAGCGGCGAAGTGATCGAGACGCCTTTCAAGGACGGCGCCATGGTCAAAAAAGGCGACGTCATTCTGAAGCTCGACCCCCAGGATGAAGAACGCAACGTCTTCCGTGCCCAGTCAGAGTACAACCGGGCCAAGATCGCCGTCGACAAGGCGGAACTGGCAGCCCGCGAACGCGAGGCGGTCGGCGTGCCCCTGGCCGAGGCTAAACTGGTCCAGGCCAAGGCCCAGGAGGCCCTGGCCCTGAACGAGTTCAAAAACCAGGAGAAACTCCGCCAGCTGAGCGGCGCGGGAGCAGGCTTCGACGCCGCATCACCTCGTGAGTACGACGACGCCAAGGCCCGCTGGGAAGTGCAGAAGGCGGCCGTGCGCGCTGCTGAGTCCGAAGTCGACCAGGCCAAGATCGGACTCGACAACGCCAGGCTCGAGATCAGAGCCGCCAGGGAAGCCATGGACACCGCCAAAAAAGCCCTCGAGGATTCCGAAGAACGCCTCCGGGAAACCACCGTCCTGTCACCCATCGACGGCATGGTCCTCACACGCCATGTCCAGATCGGCGAAGTCGTCCAGAGCGGCAAAACGTCGCTCACCGGCGGCACCGTGCTCATGGAACTCGCCGACGTCGACGAAATCTACGCCGTGGTCAACGTCGACGAGGCCGACATCGGCCAGGTCCGCGAGCTGGCCCCCGCCTCCGCACGACCGGGCCCCATGAGCACCCAGACGCCTCCGCCGGCGGGCGACCCATCGACCTCCCGGCCGGACGGCCCCTTGGCCACACTGCCCGAAGGCACGATCGAACTCGGCCAGAAGGTCGAGGTCACCGTCGAGACCTTCCGCGACGAGAAATTCTACGGCGTGATCGAACGCATCGCTCCCCAGTCTCAACTCGTCCAGGCTATCGCCACCTTCAAGGTCCGAATCCGGATCACCAGCGCAAATCGCGACAGACTCATCGGCCTGCTCAACACCCAGGCCGAGGCCCACTTCAAGGTCAACTCGGTCCGAAACGCCGTGCTGGTCAGCTATGACGCCATCATGAAAGACCCCAATGGCGAGCACTTCGGCGTGTATCTCCAGGTCACCGACCCCGCAACCGGAAAACCCAAAGCCGAGTTCCGCAAGTGCCGCTTCGGCATGGACAACGGAATCGACGCCGAGGTCATCGAGGGACTCGAGCCCGGCGTCAAAGTGTACACCGTGCTGCCGCAACAGACACGCAAGGAAAAGGAAGCCGAGGGCGAGAGCGGCGATTGAGCATGATCCGCATCGAACAACTCACCAAGCACTACCGCATGGGCGACTCCGATGTCCATGCCCTGGCCGGCGTCGACCTCCAAATCGGTAAGGGCGAGTTCGTCAGCCTCACCGGCGCTTCCGGCAGCGGCAAAAGCACCATGATGCACCTCATCGGCTGCCTCGATCGCCCGACCAGCGGCCACTACTACCTCGATAACCAGCAGGTCGACAGGCTCAGCGACCGCAAACTGGCCAGAATCCGAAACACCAGCATCGGCTTCGTCTTCCAGACGTTCAACCTCATCAACCGCACCAGCGCCCTGGACAACGTGGCCGTGCCGCTCATCTATGCCCGCCAACGCGGGGCCCGGGCAAAGGCCCTCACCGCCCTCGAACGCGTCGGCCTGGCCCACCGCGCCCATCACCGGCCCAACGAACTCTCCGGCGGCGAACGCCAACGGGTCGCTATCGCCAGAGCCCTGGTCAACAACCCGCCGCTCATCCTGGCCGACGAACCCACCGGCAACCTCGATTCCCATACCGGCGAGCAGATCCTGGAGCTGTTCCATGAACTGCACCGCCAGGCCGTGACCATCGTCCTGGTCACCCACGAGATGGCCATCGCCGCTCGTGCCCAGCGCGTGGTGCGAATGATGGACGGCAAAATCGTTGAAGACCGCAAAGTGGACGACGCTTACCGCAAGGAGCTGCTCGCCCTGCGCATCCAGGCGTGAACGAAAGGGTCCGGCCGATGTTCTTCCTCCAGATCTTCATGATGGCCATCCGCGGGTTGCGAGCCAACCTGCTCCGCTCGTTGCTGGCCACCTTGGGTGTCATCATCGGCGTCGGGGCCGTCATCTCCGCCATGTCCATCCTCGAAGGTTCGCAACGCGATATCGTCCAACGCTTCGAGTCCATGGGCAGCGAGACCATTACCGTCTACCCCGCCACCGCCAGGAGCGAGGGCCGATCCATGGGCGTATACCAGACCCTCACCGTCGAGGACGCCGATGCCCTCGGCGACAAGTCCAGTTGCCCCAGCATCAACGCCGCCGCCGCCGAAATCTCCAGCATGGCCCAGGTCAAGAACCTCAGCCGAAACAAGGAGGCAACCATCCTGGGCACCAGCCAGGCCTATGCCGACATGTTCAACTACCGCGTGGTCGAGGGCCGCTTCCTCCTCCGCGAGGACGTCGCCAGCGAACAGAAGGTCGCCGTGCTCGGCCACAAAATCGCCCAGGAGCTCTTCGGAAACGCGCCGGCCATCAACCGACCCATCAAGATCATGTCCGTGCCTTTCCGAGTCGTCGGCATCATGGAAAAAAAAGGCAACATCGGCTTTCGTAACGTCGACTCCCAGGTCATGATCCCCGTAACCACCGCTATGAACCGCCTGTTCGGCAGCAAGTACGTGCACGCCATCTCCGTGCAGGCCATCGCTTCAGACAAGGTGCTCGACGCCACCGCCGAAATCAAACGCGAGCTCCGCCGACGACACAACATCAACATCCGTGGTGGCAAGAAGGACGACTTCCAGATCTTCAGCCAGGAAGAGGCCCGAAGACAGATCAGCGATGTCACCAAGATCTTCTCCGTCGTACTCTACAGCATCGCGGGAATCAGCCTCTTCGTGGGCGGCATCGGTATCATGAACATCATGCTGGTCTCCGTCACCGAACGCACCCGCGAGATCGGCGTACGCATGGCCGTTGGCGCCCAACGCTGGGATATCCTCCGCCAGTTCCTCATCGAGGCCGGCATCATCAGCCTGCTCGGCGGCGCCTTCGGCGTCCTGGTCGGCTACCTGATGACCACCACCCTCGAGAATGTCACCCGAGTCATAGAAACCTATACCGCGCCACGCGTCATCGTCTATGCCCTCATCATGGCCATCCTGACAGGCGTCTTCAGCGGCCTCTACCCGGCCTACAAGGCGTCGCGACTCGACCCGGTCGAAGCCCTGAGATACGAGTGAAGCCGATCTGAATGCTGCTATCCCAGCCCCTTCCCATACACCCGGAACACCCGGTGAATCACCGCCCCAATCCGCTTGGCGTAGAAACCCACCGGACCAACCCAGGCAATCTCCGCACGCGGATAGCTGAAGTCCTTCATGTCGCGAAAGCACTTCTTCAACAACACGTCGCCGATACCTTTGCCGCGGAGCGAGGGATCCGTCCCCATCGGCCCAAACGTGCCGCGGAACATGACCGCATCGTAGGCCGCGAAGGCCACAACCTCCCCGTCGCGGAGGGCGTGGAACATGGACACCGGGTCGTTGGCCAAGGTCAGGACAGTCTCATCACACCACGGCCGCCAGTGACGGCCGACGAAGGCGTTGACGGCCGGCAGACTCGCGGCGTCAGAGCGATGGAAGGCGAAACCCTCCCGTGCCAGCCGCCGCTCGTCGGCAGCCGTATCGAACGTCTGCCCCGCCAGATCGACGGTCATGTTGACGGTGTACCGCTCCTCCTTGAAACCAAGCCGCTCAAACAGGCAGCAGGCCGGCGTGCGGCGGACCTCGACGCCCGGCCAGAAGTAGTAAGGGGCACCCAGAGTCGTCAACTCGACGGCTTGCCGGACACGAAAGCGATTCTCCAACTCATCGATCATCGCTTTGGCCAGCCCCCGACCACGGTAGCCGGGATCGACCGCCAGCAGCTTCAGCCAGCCGTGCCGCCCGTCCTCGGGCACCGTGCGGATCACACTCACCGCCACGGCCGCCAGGCACCCGTCGCGCTCGACAACCACGGCCAGCGCCGGCTCGAATCGCGGATCGCCAAAGATGTGCCTGCAAAGCAGATCCTCGTTGAACGGGTCCTCCGGAAAACAGGCTTCGCAGAGACCCTGCAGTCGCGGTAGATGTGCGGGCGTCAAACTGGCGAACGCCAGGGCCATGGCTACCTCTTCTTCATGCCCAGCACGTCGGCCATGTCGTACCGGCCGGCGGGTCTGCCCGCCAGCCACGAAGCCGCCCGGAGGGCCCCTTTGGCAAAAGTGTCCCGGCTGTGGGCGCTGTGCTTGAGAACCAGCGTCTCGCCCAGCGTCCCAAAGTAGACCTCGTGCTCCCCAACCGTATCGCCGACCCGCACGGCGTGCATGCCAATCTGACGCCGCGGACGCTGGCCGGTCTGCCCGCGACGGCCGTAGATGACGTCCTTCTCGCTGTCCCGGCCGGTGGCCTCCACGATCGCGTCGCGGAGTGAAACCGCCGTGCCACTGGGGGCATCAGCCTTGAAGCGGTGGTGGACCTCGACGATCTCGATGTCGTAGTCGTCGCCCAACGCGGCGGCCATCTGGGCCACCAGCTGAAACATGAGGTTCACGCCAACGCTCATGTTGGTCGCCTTGAGAACCGGAATCGTGGCCGCGGCCTTCTCGATGACCTTGAGCTGCTCGGGAGCATGGCCGGTGGTGCCGATGACGATGCCTCGCTTGCAGGTCAGGCAGTAGTCCAGCCAATGCATCGTGCCGGCCGGCAGGGTGAAGTCGATGAGCACATCGAACTCGGTCTCGGATCGATCCTGCACCGGCAGCCCGATCCCGCCTAGCCCCGCCAGTTCGCCCGCGTCACGGCCGACGTTCGGGTTCCCGGTCTTCTCCAGAACACTGACCACGTCAAACGTCTTGTCGCCCGCGGCCAGGGCCAGAATCCTCGATCCCATCCTGCCAGCCACACCGGCGATCGCCAGACGAACCATCGCGCACTCCTCGTGATAACAGTGATGCAAGCATTATGTCGCCGCCGGCCATTGGCGTCCATACGGCAACCCTGGCAGCACGCTTGGACTCCTCGCCGAGCAACGGCTACGATGAACGGCATGCATTCACGGAACGATAACCGCACAGACGGACGACCAGAGGACATCGGGTGACAGAGAACTCGGTATTGCGACAACCACCAGGCGGCGGTCCGGGTAAGACCCCCTGGGGAATCCTCTGCTGCCTCCTCCTGCTCGGCGCGGCAGTCTTCTGCACCGGCATCCATTGGGGTCTGCCCTCCAGAGCGGCGGATCCGTTCCTCTTTGGCGACCGAACACCCTGGACCGGTCAGGAAATCATCGCCCTGGCCGGCGGATGGGAGACCGACGGCGGACGCGGCGCGGACGTCGATCCCGATGCCATTCGCGACCGCCGGCAGTCGATCGTCCTGAACGAGACCGACGCCCAGAGAGCAGCCATCGTACGCCGATACCGCCTGTACAGCTACCAGCCCGACGAGATGGTCACCTTCCGGGCCCTGGCCTCGATGCGCCCCGGCGAGGGCAAGCTCGATCCCCACCTGTACCAATACGGCGGCCTGTGGGTCTACCCCGTCGGGGCTTGCCTCCAGGCGGCTTCACTCGCTGGTTTCGTCACCGTCAAATCCGACGTGACCCACTACCTCGACCACCCCGAGCAGTTCGCCCGCTTCTACGTGGTCACCCGCCTCTATACCGTGTTCTGGGCCCTGGTCGGGGCGGCCGTCGTCTTCGAATTGGCTCGCCGATTGAGCGGGGGACGCCCCGCCGCGGCCACCCTGGCAACCCTGTGTTACATCTTCCTGCCGGTGGTCGTGAACACGGCCCATGAAGCCAAGCCCCATCTTCCGGGCGCCGTGCTCATGCTGGCATCCATCCTCGCAGCGATGCAATACGCCGACACCGGCCGGCGGCGCTGGTGGCTCGCCAGCACCGTACTCTGCGGAACCGCCCTCGGCATGGTCCTGACCGCTTGGCCGATCCTCGCGATCCCCCCCCTCATGGCCTGGCTTCGGTGGAACAACTGGCGATCCGCCCTCGGCCTCAAGTGGGCCGGGCTGGCAATCACCATCCTCGTGTTCCTCATCACCAACCCCTACGTGGGCATCAACCTCATCTACGATCGCGAGGTCCTTCGCTCGAATCTCGGCAATACCGCCGCAATGTTCAAGGTGACACTGAGCGGAATGGGCCTCCTCAACGCGGCACAACTGGTGCGGGAAGGTGCTTCCACCATCGTGGCCATCGTTGGCTGCATCGCCACGATCGGATTCCTGTGGCGGCACATTCCGGTGAACCAGCGCAAAAGCGAACCCACTTGCCAACTCCAGAATATGCCCAATCCTGGCGTTGGCTGGCTTCTGGTGGTACCCGCGGCCATCTCCCTGGTCCAGTTCGCCCTGGCAGCCGAGGATATGCCGGGCGAGTACGGCCGCTTCGCAGTCTTCCCCGACGTGTGCCTCGCCGTCGCGGCCGGCCCTGCGTTCAACCGCCTGGCCAAATACCGCACCGCGCGCGGCGCTTTCGCGGCGGCGATGATCCTCGGCGCGGCTCTGCCCGGCGCCGACTACCTGCGCGCCTTCGTCCGAGATTGCAGGGAAAAAACCTCTCGGTTCGTGGCCGCCGAGGAACTCCAGCGACATCAGCGCGAAGGAGGACGCGTGCTCGGCATGCTCGTCGAACCCGCACCGTACGTCTGCCCGCCCATGAATGTGTTCTCCTGGAGCATCCGCCTGCTTCCCCCGAAAGAACCGATCGAGAAACCCGTCACCTGTGACGTCTTGATCCGAGCATGGCAAACACCAGAATTCCCTGACCCCGGGACCCTACCGCCCGAACGGTTCGCGCGCTATGATGTCCCCGTGCGAGCGTGGCCGTCGGACGCGACCCCCATGAGTTGGGCAGACAAAACTTTCGAACTGGTCGCACCGCCACAGCGCCCGCCGGAGAACGGAGCAACAAGCTCAAATGTTGATTAGCTGCGCAGTCAAGCCGCCGACAGCGACACCGTCACCCGCCAGCCTGGCACCCTACCGAGACGCCGGCTGCGACGCAGTCCATCTGGCCTGGTCCCGCCTTGAACCAAGCGAGATCCTGCCCTGGCTCCAATCCGCCAACCTGCACCTGTCCGGCGTGGACGTCGGCACTTTCGACGCCGCCGCCAAGGCGGACGTGACGGCGACCATCACGCGAATCCAAACGCGGATGGAATGGGCCAGAGCCGTGGGCAGCACCAACATCTGCCTGGGCACCGGCGAGCGCCGGGGCCAACCCTGGACGATCCTGTCAGAAGGCATTCAGGAAATCCTGCCCGCGGCCAACGACCATGGTCTCGATGTCCATGTCTTGAACGCCCGCGATACCACCATCGAGCAGATCGAGGATCTTCGGCGCCTCTTCGCCGACATCCGGCACCCACGCCTGCGACTCGCCCTCGACATCGGCGCATTCCATGCCTCGGCCGTGAACCCACGCGACGCCCTCGGGGAATTCGCCGACCTCGTGGGCTGCATTCGCGTCTCCGACCGCATCGGCCAGCGACCCGTCCCTCTCGGCCAAGGCAAGGTGAACCTGCAGCGAATCATCCACCAGGCGGCAAAGTGCCGCTACCGCGGCTGGTTCGTGCTCGATCCCTGCGAGAACCGCGACAGCGGGACGACCGCCTCCCCCGCCGACGCAGTGGCCTACCTCAGAAAACTGGGCTAGTCTGTAACCATGCAATCAGCCGACTTGCAGGATATCGCCGCGAAGGTCCATGCGGGTCAGCGACTCGGTGTCGAGGATGGCGTGCGACTCTACCGCTCGCCGGATATCCATACCCTCGGCGAGCTGGCCAACATCACCCGGGAGCGATTCCACGGGAGAAAAACATTCTACAACATCAATCGCCACATCAATTACACCAACTACTGCACGCTCCGCTGCCGATTCTGCTCCTTCTACCGGCCGTACCCCACAGGAAAAGCAGCAACGCCGAACCCGCCAAACCCCGCCTGCGACACATCGGGCGGATATGAGCTCTCCGTCGACGAGATCGTCCAACGAGCGACCCTGGCAGCCGAAACCGGAGCGACCGAGGTCCACATCGTCGGCGGCCTGCACCCCAGACTCCCCTTCTCGTACTACCTCGAGATGTGCCGACGAGTACGCGAGGCGGCGCCCCAACTGCATATCAAGGCGTTCACCGCCATCGAGATCATCCACTTCAGCCGGATCACAAAACCCCACCTGTCGATCCGAGAGGTCCTCATACAACTCCGCGAGGCGGGACTCGGTAGCCTGCCCGGCGGCGGCGCCGAAATCTTCGACGATCGCGTGCACACCGAGGCATTCAAGACCAAGGTCGGCCAAGAAGGCTGGTTCGATGTCCACCGAACAGCTCACGAACTGGGCCTGTTCAGCAATGCGACCATGCTTTACGGCCACATCGAGACCATCGAGGAACGCGTGCAGCACCTGGTCAAGCTACGCAGCCACCAGGATGACTCGCTCGCCGGCCGAGCGGCCCATTTCAACTGCATCGTGCCCCTCTCGTTCATCCCCCACAACACAGAACTCCACCACCTGGCCGGCCCCACAGGCCTCGACGACCTTCGCACCCTGGCGGTATGCCGTCTCATGCTCGACAACTTCCCCCACGTCAAGGCATTCTGGATTATGCAGACCCCCAAAATTGCCCAAGTTAGCCTCAACTGGGGGGTAGACGACTTCGACGGCACCGTAGTCCACTACGATATCACCAAACAGGCTGCCCGCAGTGCCGCAAACCACCAAGAACTCACCGTCGAGCAGATCCGACGGTTCATCTACGAGGCGGGAGGAATCCCGACAGAACGAGACTCGCTGTACGGGATCATCCAGAGATAGGCTTGCCGATAGAACCCGAGAATGAAATCACCGGAACGAATCAACCCAGCCCCAGGCCTCGGCCAACGATACTTGAGCCCGGCCAAGACTGAAAGCCGCCTCTTCCCCAGCCCGTCCACGCCCCCCCTCGCGGACGCACCACCACCCAACGGTGACCGCGCCCTCCCCGGCGGCGGACACCAGGGAGGGGCGGCGCGGTCGACACGCCCGTCGCTGGCGCTTCCCCCTCCATGGCTCGCCACGACGGTCATCGTACAAGACGCGGCTTTCCCCTGCCGGAAAGCTCCGACACCACCATCCCCCACCCGGAAAGCGGTACCGGGACGTGCCTTCCTGTCAGGCATACCGCCCGAGTGCTTCGCTTGGCCGGACTAGAAAATCACGACATCTGAAGAGCCCTGGACAGCGGGGGGAGAGGACGAGACCGCCGTCAATGGGACTATGAGCATACTATACGCCTAGCAGCATTCGCCGCCCACTCTATTATTGGCTCCCCCCGTGCGAAGGCAAGCCCTTTCAGGCCAAAAACGTTCCTATCTGAGCTGACGTAAGCCCGTCGGAGGCGTCTGATCCTGCCGCCCCCGAGGTGCATTCACCTTGCTGCCTTCCGCCTCAATCTGGCGGGTCTTCAGGTTCCACTTCACAGTGAGGCCATGCCAGTAGCCGGTTGACCTCCCTGTCTTAACCTCGGCTTCCTCAATCACCGCCTCCTGGAGCGCAGTCCCGTTGATCTCCGCCAGACCTGTGACCGCGTCATACAGGATCGCCAAGCCGGATGCCGACCGCCGCAAATCAGCCTCAGAACTCGTGAAGAAGACATTCCCGCGAGCCTGAAAACCCTTGAGTGCCGTCGCCCCGGACAACGAGCCCCCGGGCGACCTGGTCTTACCGTCCTGGTCCCGCTGGAATTGGACTACCAGATTGCCGCACGTCAGGGTCGCTGCCCGGCTCGTAATCCGCTTGCGGGTCTCCTCATCCAGCTTCAGCGCCGATTCGATCCGGTCCGCCAAAGCCATCTGCGCGCCGGCCGCATGACGCATCACCACCTGATTGTCAAGCACGGCGATGAACTTGCGGTTGAGGAAGGTGAAGGAGTTGGCCCACGTAAACAGCGTCTGGCTGGGTCCTACACTCTCAGCCCCAGGCAGCGAGGACGGCGCGAGCACCGTGCTCCGCTCCCGAGGCCCTTCGCGACCCGCCCCACGACCCGCCTTCGGCAGCCGATAGTCCTCCACCAGCAGGTTGCCTTGCCCTTCAATCAGAAATCGCTGTTCCTCCAGGTCAATACGTATCTGCGGACCCGCCGCCCGAACCCGGCTGAGCAGGCGCCGGTCAGACGCACGCGACGGGCGGCTGGCCGGAACCCTCAAGACCTCTGGGAGCATGCCCTTGATAGCCGCCGCCACGCGAGTCTCATTCCCGCTCCTGGCCTCTTCATAAGCCGAAGACAAAACCACCGCATCCCCGGTTGCGTCAACCCGCACTAGCTTCTTCTTGACCCGCTCCGCAAGCCCGTTCCGGGGCCGCTTCTGCTGCCTCGGCCACAGGGCGGCCCCTAGCCCCCGGGCAACGGTCGCGGACGATCGAACACTCGCCGGCTCCTTGGGCGCATCCGCAAATCGCAGACGCAGCTCGCTGCTTTCCAGAACGCTGTTCTCGGACCAGCCCCGAACACGACCGGTGAAAGTGCCGGCGTTCTCCTTCCCACGCAGCCACATCTGGTTGTTCCAGGTCACCTCGATGGGGATGCGCTTCTCCAGGGGACGCCCGTCGAGATCCTGGTCACTGTAAAACCGCAGCAACCCGGTCCCCGGAACCTCCACCGACTGCAACTCCATGTTCAGGCTGATCTGCTGGCCGCGAATGTAAAACGTGTTGTGATCGATCCGCGCAGGCTCGTCCGATCGGCCCACCACCAGGGCGGTGCTGATCTTGCCCGCGGCGTCAAAAATGAACTCGACCGAATCGCCTGCCAGATCGTTCAAGTCCTGCTTATCGTCTCGCGCGGTCACGTTGCCGCGAGCCATCATTCTCTTCAACATAATCTGCCGGCGATTCTTGATCTTCTGCTCCCACCGCCGCCATTCCGGCGATTCCTCCGTGTACCCCTGCTCACGGGCATAAGCCTCAAACTGCTGGCGCTGGGCGTCAGCAATCGGCTTGGGAACAGAGGCCAGTTCAATGACGATCTGGTCGTCGGCCCGGATATCCCGCACCTGCGGAACTCCGACCGGAATCGGGCCGACAAAGGGCTGTGAGGTCTGCTCGGCAGAAACCTTCCCGAACGCCTTGGCTATCCGCGGAACGTTGCGGCCGGTATCGTCCACGCCCATCTCGATCTCGAGCCGCTTGCAGGTCACCAGGTCCGTGGTCCGCTCGCCTCCCTGACGAGCGGCAGTGTGATCGGATCGCTGACTCATGCGGACGTTGCCCGTCGCGACCACCTGGAGAGCCTGAGTCGTGTCGATCGGGCTGCTGGATTCACCCTTGTCCGCCCGAGATTGCCTGGCCTTCTGACGGAGCTCCAGCTTCGCCTCCGGAGGAGCGAACACCACGTCGATCTCGTCCGCGGCAACACGCTGATTGGATAGACCGGTGTCGACCGCACCCTGAAACGCGGCATGCCTGAGGTACACGACCTGCTTCGTGATCGGCGGTTCCCCCGCCGTGGGATGGGCCGCCTCCACCGCCGCCCGGTCAAAGTCGATCTGCCCACCCTTCTGCCATGCCAGCTCGAACTCGACCGCAGGCTCCTCGGGCCCACCTGCAACGAGCCTCAGGCCGGCCGGGCGGGTGGCCGAGACACTGGGCGGCGCCTCACGCCGGATCATCATACCCGGTCCGGTGATTCGGGCCGTTCCCGCCTGACGATCGACGAAAAGGGTGTCGTAGACCAGGATCCGACTGCCCGCCCCGATACTCATGACCGCAGGACATTCCTTCGAGCCCGTGAGCCAGATCCGCTTCGTCTCGTTATGAACCTCCAGCTTGCGGCAGATGATCGTGCCTTGCTTCGAGTCCTGAAGCTCCATCCGCTCACCTTCAACGATGAGGTGAGTCCGCTTCTGAGCAGCAGGGGCACTGGCCGTCGCCGGGCCACGGGAGGGCTGCGTTTCCGAGCTCTCCATCGGCATCAGCGTGACCTCACCCGTCCAGACCAGCTCCAGCGTGGACTCGGGGAGCCCAGGCTGCGTCGCGACCGGCTCGGATCCGGCGAGCCCCGAGTCCGCAGGCCGGCTCGCCGGCTGGCTCTTCGCACCCGGCTGACCTCGCTGGCCCCCGACTTTCTTGCCCTTCGACGTGAACTCAACCGCTGCCCGCTCCTCGCGACCCAGGTCGGTGATCAACGTCACCGTCTGGGCCCCCTTCAAACCACCAGTCACCTTGTCGCCCTGTCGCTGCGTCGCAACGATGTTGTCCCGGAAAACAACCTGGTAGGTGTCAATCCGGTCCTTCCTCACCTGCCTGGCAACACCGTCCGGGTCAAGGAAGCTGATCTCCCGATTCTCGTCATCTTCCTCGGCTCCTTCATCCACCACCGCGTCCGGGAAAGCCTCCTGTGTGGCTGCGGCGCCACCCGCCTGATCGGTCGCACCCGAGCCGGACTCCGCCTCCACCAATCCCCCATCTCCGGAAAGATCGCCAAACTGGGCCAGCTCCTGCCCGCGAACCGTGGCTCTGCCACCCCGCTTGATCTTCGCAAGTTTGACCCGCCGGGTCACCTCATTCCACACCATCTCAAAACCCAGACCCTCCAGCGAGCCCCGCTGGCTCTCCACCCGAATGGGACCGTCTGTCTCCAGCCGGGCCAGGTCCAGGTCAAACCGGGCATCATCCAGAAAGATCCGGTCAATCGTCTCCGGGTGAGTCTCAGGGGCTACCTTGTCCGGATTGTCACGCCGCCAGTCAGGCTTCGTCCGGTCAACGATGATTCGAACATTGCCCTTGAACCAGCCGCTGGTCGGGTCGATCTTCTGCCGCTCCGCCTGGCGAACCTTCACCTGACCCTCGTCCGCCTGAACGTACGCGAGCTGGCCGTCCGGCAGCAGAACACGAGCCGACGGCTTGGTCATGTGGTATTCCGTGTCGCTCACCGGCTCCCACTGGGCAGCTTCGAAGATGTACTTGGCCTCTCCGCCCCGGTCGTAGACGTGGATCTTCGAACCCCCCCCCGGCAGCACGTTCTGCCACCCGCCGATCAAGGCACCCTTCTGATCTCCAATCAACGGTTGAGCCGCCCCCGGCTGGGTCACCGCCGCTCGAACCGGCGGACGAGGAACCTCCGGCTGAGTGGCCGCAAACCGGTCCTCATCCCTTGATTGATAGATGAGGAAGGCAACACAGACCAGGGCAAACGAGGCAACAGCGAGAATGGTCTTCCTGAACACCAGTTATCTCTCCGGGCAGCATTCTACCCGGCACCGCGATCCGCGCCGATAGCCCTCAACGCAGCCTCCCAAAGCCCCTCGCGGCAAAGCAGGTGCTCGATCGCCTCGCGAACCGCCCCCTGCCCCCCCGATCGCTGGGTGACGTGACGGGCCACCGCCTTGACCGCCTCCGCGCCATCCGCCACAGTGATGGGATACTCAACCCCTCTCATGACGGCCAAGTCCAACAGGTCATCGCCCATGTACGCCGTATCTGAAGCAGGCACCCCCGTCACTCCAAGAATACGTTCCAAAGCCGGTAGCTTGTCCTCTGCCCCTTGCTCTACGAGGTCGATGCCGAGCATCTTCGCCCGGGCCAAGACCGCCTCAGACCGCTTCGAGGTCAGGATGGCCACCGTCCGCCCAACCGCCCGCCACATCGCAATCCCGAGCCCATCCCGTATGTGAAAACGACGGTACTGCCCCCCGGCGTCGCCAAACAGGATCGTGCCATCGGTGAGAACACCGTCCACGTCCAGAATCAGAAGTCGTATCTCGCCACTGACCACAGGGACACCTTCAGCCGCCCGCCACACCCTGCCGGCGCACAAATCAACCCCACGAGACGAGGTTGCAGGTGGGGCCGCCACCCCCGCCTTCCAACATCAGAATGGAACCTACGCGAGGATCCGAATCGCGAGAGCCTACTTCTCCCGCCGACGCTCCAGTTCGCGGCTCACGGCATGTTTCGCCCGATCAGCAGCTAAACTCACCGCCGCGTACATGTCATCCTGTAATTCTTCAACAATCAGTGTACCACGCGGCTTGAGGTGTACAACAGCGTGGCATCGCATGTCCACCCCGCCCTTGGGGCCGTTTTCGTCCGACAGCGTCACGGCAATCTCACCAACCCGCTGGTCGTGCTGGCTCAACGCAGCGTAAAACCGATCCTCGACGTGCGAGGCAAGGGCCTCGGTGATCTCCAGGTTGCGTCCGTGAATCTTGAACTCCATCCGGGTCTCCTTCTTAGCAGGCTGCCGCTGATTATACCGGCCACCTCAGTCATCGGCTATCCCAACGGCACATTGAAGGACGACGGCCGTCTGGCCTCGGCGGCACAATCCGGCGAGAACCGAGCCCGCGCGCTTGAGAAACTGCATGGTTGACTGCCGGCGGAATCTCCCCCCACCCGCCCCCATCGCTCCCTTTCAAGAAACCGGCCGTGCTCACGTTCCCGGATAAACCCACGGCGAACGGTATGGACGGAAAAGGAGCTCGTTGGCCGCTTCGTCGCCGACGATGATCTCCTTCTCACCATCCCACTGAATACTCTTGCCGTGCTTCAACGACAGCATGCCCAGGAGAGCCATGGTCGTCGACCGGTGACCGATCTCGATGTCACACACCGGTCGCTTGCCGCCCTTGATGCAGGCCAGGAAATTCGCCCACAGCTCCTTGATATTCTGCTGATCTGGCTCGTGAAGCTGGGCATCCTGGTGGAGGGTCGGCTTGCGTATGTCGGCCGGGTAAAACGTCCAGCCGTCCAGCCAGCCCATGTGGAAAGTACCTTCCGTTCCGTAGAAAAAACACCCCACCGGCTGACCGGGATGCGTTTTCTCCGCGTGGTTGCCGGCAAACTGGCGGTGCTCCCAGACGAGGGTCAAATCACCGAAGTCAAAAGTGGAAACCTGGTGATCCGGAGCATCGCTGGTCTGAGCCTCGGGCGTGTTGACCACCGGGCCCTTGATCGGCCGTCCGCCCGCACTGAACACCCGCCTGGGATACTGACGATCCATGACCCACAGAACCTGATCCAGCCAGTGAATGCCCCAGTCACCCAACTGACCGTTGGCGAAGTCGAGGAAGCTACGGAAACCGCGGGGGTGCATGAGGGGGTTGAACGGCCGCAACGGCGCCGGACCGCAGTAGAGATCCCAGTTCATCCCTTTGGGCGGTTCGGCGTTCGGCTCGGGCTTCTCCGGCCCCCCACCATAGAACACGAACGAGCGGATCATGCCGATCTTGCCGGCCTTGCCGCTCTGGATGAACTCGCGACCGGCAATGTTGTGCGGCGACATCCGACGATGGGTGCCAACTTGAACCACGCGATCGGCCGCCCGAGCGGCGTTGACCATCGCCCGGCCTTCCTTGATCGTGTGACTGATCGGCTTCTCCACATAGACGTGGGCGCCGGCCTTGAGAGCCTCAATCGTGATCAAGGCGTGCCAGTGGTCGGGCGTGGCATTGATGACAATCTCCGGTTTCTCCCGGGCCAGCAACTCCCGGAAGTCCACGTACGGCTTCGGCGTGTCGGCTGTGAGCTGCTCGATCTTTCTGCGAGTCCTGTCCATCTGGTTCGTGTCGCAGTCGCAGATGGCTACAAGCTTGCACTCGCCGGACGCCAGGGCCTCGCGGAGAATGTTGCCCCCCCACCAGCCACTGCCAATCAAGGCAAGCGTGTACTTTTTGCCCGGCTCGGCCGCCCGAAGAGCCGGACCGGCGACCATGGCCATGCCCGCTGCGGCCGACACTCTGAGAAAGTCCCGACGATTGGTGTTCATGACGAATCGCATCCCTTCAAATGAGGACCGCCGGACGCGGTCGCCCCGCGCTACGGCCACCGGCCGATGCGGCCAGCCTACCAGCTACCAGGGCCTGATCCGATGGCACTAGGCCATTCTACTGTGCTCCTCGGCAGCGCCTACCCCCCCCCAGACAAGTCCAACGAATGACGGCGCCGCTGGAGTCTGAAAGCACCAACGCTTCGTCGCTGCGAAAGCTGCAGCGCATACTGCGGCCGACGACCAGGCCGACTCCCTGGATACCCACACGGCCCAAGCAAGGAACACTCAACCGGCAATGGAAAAGTGTGTTCAATGACCGATCATTCAGGCAAGATTCGACTACCATCAGGATCTGCCCTCTCTGACCCCTCCGGATCCGGTTACACTGACTTGCGCAGTCTGCGTTCTCCCCGCAAGCTACTGGACAAAACCGCGCTGTGCAAGTAATGGTTAAGGGCTGACCTGTTCGCTCGATCCTTCATTCTTCCGTTCGCACCTGAGGTGCTCAGATGCCCAGTCGCCATCGTCTCCATCTCGCTGAGTACGCCGCCCTCCTTCTCGCCGGCGCCGCCTCGAGCGCACTCGCCCAAGATCGCCCCCGGCTCAACCTCGCCGAATACGGCCAGCTGACCGCTTGGCCCGATGAACGCGCCGCACAAGGTACACCCGTCGAGTCGATCGCCGCCTTGCCCGCGGCAAGCCGATGGATCGGTGTGGTCTGGGACGAGGAACGCGATGTCTGTGAGCTCCAACTCCAGCCGAAAGAATCGGCGACGGCCGTCGACGCCAAGGTCCAGTACTGGAACCGCTCCTGGCCGCCGGAGCCGCCGCACATGCCCACCATCGAGGACCCCCTCGACGATCCCTGGCAGGGCAAATGGCTGACAGCCGCCGCCGTCCAGGCCGTAACCCACGGAGCAGTCACCTGGACCTTCAAGCCGCTGGCGGAAGACGCCAACGACAAGGCAGAAAACCTGCCCGATGTGACCTACCGGCGAACACTCAAGATCCGACTCGTCCTGCCGGAAAAGGCCCCGAGAATCGAGTCCCTCCGGGTCTTCTCGCCGTCTGCCCTCAAACCGATGTCGGTCAGAATCGAGCTGGGTTGCGGCGACAAGCACCCAGCCTCGCTGAGCGGGCGGCTGGAGATCTACAACGGGCAACTCTTGTCCGCCGCACCCTCGCAGTTCGGCGAGGACGACGCCTTCCAAGCCCCCGGCTCGTGGAAGAACCTCCGCACCGGTTCACCCAAAGGCATCATCGCAAACATCCTGGCCACGGTACCCGCCCCTCCCGGCTCGAACGACATCACCGTCGTCACCGTGCGGACAACGGCCAAAACGAGCGATGGGGACACGCCCCGAACCTTCTCGTTCAGCACCCTCAATCTTGAGCAGGGCCCCATCCACGTGCCCGCCATGCACGCCTACGTCGCCCAGGCGAGCGACACGACCACCTCCGCAGCCACCCGCCCTGGCGGCGAGGGCAGAATCCGCGATCGTATCCCCCGTGAACCCGAACAAAGCCGCGATCGAGCCAGCCGGGAAATCCCCCCCCTCGACCCCTGGCACCGCCAGGGCGGCGATCGGGTCTACCTGCCGGTCGCTGCCGACGCCAGCTGGCAGAAATTCGCGGTCGAATACGGCGGAGAAATCTTCATCAGCAAGAACGGAACCAAGGCCAAGGGAGCCGAGCTCAAGCGACTACAGTGGGACACGGATCGACTCCGTTACCGAATCGGTACAGGCGAGAAACCCTACTTCCGCGATGACCACAAAGCCCAGGTCTCAATCGCCGAAAACTGCCTGCCAATCATCATCAACCGCTGGGAACACCAGGGACTTCAGTTTGAGCAGGAGGCTTTCGCCACCTTGCTTTCAGGACCACTGGACCCGAACGATGTTGCCCGCAGCGAACAGACACCGGCCATCTGCATGGTGCGGCTCCTGGTCACCAACCCCGGCTCACAACCGAAAAAGGCAACCGTCTGGCTCACCCTCACTCCCGAGGAGCACTTCTCGATCCACCAGGCGGGCATGCTCGCGACCGGTACGAACGACAAGTCCTACCAGCCCCACAGGCTGCGCGCCGTGATCCCGCCCCTCCAGGCCCCCGCCGCCCGCATCCGGGTCGCCAGCCCGGATAACCTCGACACCGGGCAGAACAGCATCCTCGCCCAGTTCGACGTCGCACCCGGCAAGACCGAGCAGCTCCACCTCCGAATCCCGTTCGTGTCCGACATCCCCACCCAGGAAATCGATCGACTCGCGACCATCGACTACACCCGCGAACGCGAACGCGTGGCCACCTACTGGCGAACGATCATCGACCGCACCACCCGCTTCACCACTCCGGAGCCCGAATTCAACCTCATGGCCCGCTCCGTTATCCCCCACATCCATATCAGCACCACCAAGGACCCCAAGAGCGGCCTGTTCATGGTCCCGGCGGCTAGCTACCACTACCAGGTCTTCGCGAATGAAGCCTGCTTCCAGGCCCTCCTGCTCGACGCCCTGGGCGACACCGAACGGGCAACCCAGTACCTGCGAACACTCACCCAACTCCAGGGCACCCGGCCGTTCCCCGGCAACTACGCCAAACCCTACGACGCCGTATACCACGGGGCCTGGGTCAGCCGGGAATACGACTACACCGCCAGCAGCTACGGCCTCGACCACGGAACCGTACTCTGGACCCTCGCCCGGCACTTCTTCTTCACCCGCGACACCCGCTGGCTCGACACCACCTTGCCAAGCATGATGCGGGCCGTCGACTGGATCGAACGTCAGCGGGCAACCACCCGCCTGAAAAACGCCCAAGGCGAAAAAGCCCTCGAGTACGGCCTACTGCCCGCCGGCCACCTCGAGGACAACAGCGATTGGGGGTACTGGTTCGCGGTCAACGCGTACTGCGCCGCCGGCATGACCGAGATGGCCGCCGCCATGAGGGCCGTCGGACACCCCCAGGCTGACCAGGTGAATCGCCAAGCCAACGAGTACCTCAACGACTTGCGCACAGCCGTCCTCAGGGCAACCGAGCTTGCACCCGTGACCCGGATGCGCGACGGGACCTACTCGCCCTACGTGCCCACCAAGCTGTACCAGCGGTTCCGCGGCTTCGGTCCGCTGCGGGTGCAGTACTATAGCCGCTATCGCAAACCCGACTTGCCCTGCTACCGCCTCTCCGCCACCCGCGAGGTGCTCTACGGACCAATGATCCTGCTCAACCTCGGCATCTTCGGCCCACACGAGCCGATCGCCGACTGGATCCTCGACGATTGGGAGGACAACCTCACCCTGTCCAGCTCGGGCGGCTTCAACGTCCACGGCTTCACCGACGACAAGTACTGGTTCAGCCAGGGCGGCATGGTCTTCCAGTCGAATCTCCAGAACCCCATCCTGGTCTATCTGATGCGCCAGGAAGTCCCAGCCGCGATCCGCGGGCTGTACAACGGCATGACCTCCTGCCTTTACCCGGAAGTCCATGCATTCACCGAAGAGTATCGCATGTGGAGCCACGCCAGCGGCCCGTTCTACAAGAGCCCAGACGAGGCTCGCTTCGTCAACCGGGTGCGGGATTCTCTGGTCCTCGAGTGCGGAGAGGACCTCTGGCTGGCGAGCGGAGCCCCCCGACGATGGCTGGCCTCCAAGCAGGGCATCCAGGTCGAGCGCATCAACTCCTGCTTCGGCCCAGTGTCGTTTGCCCTCAGCGCCGGTGACCAGGTGAACACCGTGGTCGCGAATGTGACCCCGCCAACAAAAGCACGACCCAGAAACCTCTGGCTGTTTGCCCGCCTGCCCGACGGGGCAAGGATCAAGAACGTCCAGATCGACGGGCGACCCTGGACGAACTTCGACCCCGTCCGGGAGAGAATCCTCATCCCCGGCGGAGATCAGCCCATCAAAGTGCTCATTCAGTACTAAACGGATCCTGCCGCCCGGCTTGACACCAGCCTCCGATCCGCAAGTTCATCGGTCGCGGGCCGGGATGCGACTCACAACCGGCCCAGGAACACGGCGGCGGGCAACATCCCCTGAGCCGCCACGCCCCCGCTCGATCCCCTCAGCCAAAACCCGCCACGCCATGTCGGCCGACCGACGCTTCCCCCCGACGCTTCCCCCACCAGTAGGAAATCCACAACTCAACCCGCGCACCCCGCGTCGCCAGGCTTGTTCTGCCCACTGTAGCACCGCTGGAAGATGCCAAAGTCCGATTGGTCAACATCATCGTCATGGTCGAAGTCGGAACCGCCACACCCACTCGCCCGCGGAATAACCGGACCCAGCCAACAACTCCCGAAAACCGCGAAGTCGGCGCCATCTACGTCGCCGTCGCGGTCGTAATCGCCCGGGATCAGCGGCGGGCAGCCATGCTGATCCACCGCTATGCCCGGAATCGTGTTCGGACAGTCATCGCAAACACTACCCACATCATCCAAATCGCTGTCCGCTTGATCAGGGTTGGACGACGCCGGACAGTTGTCGCACATGTCCAGCCAGCCGTCACCATCGCCGTCCAGGGCAAGCTCACATTCGTCCGGAACGCCGTCGGCGTTGCAGTCGCGACTCAGCGGCGGACCGGAAGCGTTGAGCAACACCGACACCGCGCCACCCAGGACGCTGCCTCGCACCACCGCTACATCCGGATGGGAATCGGTATTCATGTAGGCCGCGGCTAAACCCCTGGCCAGACTGCCCGCGGTAAATGTCATCGCAGGCATGAAGGTGCCGTCATCGTTGTTGCGCATCACCAGGAGCTTGCCGATCGAAGTGGCAACAGTGGCCACGTCAACATCGCCGTCGCGATCTAGATCGACCGCGACGAGCCCCTTCGGAGTGCCCGGAGCGGTCAACTTCACACGCCCGCCGAACGTGCCGTCACCGTTGTTCAGTAGAACCACGATCCTCGACGATCCGGTGCAGGTCACCATCAGGTCCAGCCCGCGATCGCGGTTCACGTCGACAACCGCCAGGGCACTCGGATTCGTTCCCACCAGATAGTCGACCGGCGGGGCAAGCCCGAGGCCGCTACTGAGCAGAACCGAAACCGTGCCGCTCTTGGAGTTGGCGACCGCGATGTCCACCCTCCTGTCACCGTTCAGGTCCGCGGCCACCACCGCCACCGGCTCGTCACCAACCGGTTTGAGTACCGCAGTCCCGAAACCACTTGATCCCAGATTCTGAAGGAGAGCCACCGAATCCGACGAGGCGTTGGCTACAATGAGATCCTCATCCTTGTCCCCGTCCAGATCCGCGGCCGTCACGTCCGACGGGCCGTGGCTGGCCCCCCCCGGGCCAACGGCATACTGAGCCTTCATCGCAAAAACGCCACTGCCGTTGTTCTTCAGGATCGAAACGCAATCCTTGGCGAAACTCGTGACCACCAGATCGGGCAGCGTGCCGCCGCCGAGACTGACGAGCAGGACCGCCGATGGCCCGAGCCCGGCCGCGTAGGAAGCCCCCGCTCCAAACTTGCCGTTGCCGAGCCCCTTCCGCACCGTGACCGTGTCGTCGCTGGAATCAGCAGAGACGAGATCAGCATCAAGATCCCCGTCCACATCGCCGGCCACCACGTCGCAAGCACCCTTCCCAACCGCATAATCGACCACATCCGCGAAAGCCAACGTCGGGGCGACGTCACAGGCGTCGGCCATGCCGTTGCCGTTGCAGTCATCCTCGCATTCGTCGGGAACACCGTTGCCCGTGCAGTCCTGGCTGGTACCCTCGGCAATGTCACACGTATCCGCGATGCCGTTGCCGTTGCAGTCCGGCTGGCATTCGTCGGGCACGCCGTTGGCATCGCAGTCGGTGCTCGTGCCAGCCGTAATGTCGCAACCGTCGGCCACCCCGTTCGCGTTGCAGTCCGGCTCGCAGATATCGGGCACCCCGTTCGCGTTGCAGTCCGGACTGACCGGGAAGATCGTCGTGTTCAGAACCATCTGCACACCGTTGGGATTGGACTGCCCCACCGCGAGATCGGGCACACCATCCGCATTGAAATCACGGGCAACCAGCGCCCGCGGCCCACCCCCGGTCGCGTAGTCGGCGACGGGAGCAAGAACCCCACTCCCGTTGTTCAGCACCAGCGTAACACTGTCGGCACCCTGGCTCGCGGTCGCGACGTCCACGTCACCGTCCTTGTCAAAGTCGGCGACGGCCACGTCCTGAGGCGAGGCCGCGACGCCGACCGGCCGCCGAGTCCCGAAACCACCAGCGCCGTCATTGATCAACACGGAAATGCCACCCACCGAAGGGTTGGCCACGACCAGGTCGATGTCCCCGTCGGCATCAAAATCGGCCGCCCGGATGGCACGCGGCTGCAACCCCGCAGCCCATGTGCCCGACGTCACGAACGTCCCATCGCCAAGATTCTGCAGAATGGTAACGTTCGCAGATATCGAATTGGCCACCGCCAGGTCCACACCGGCCGCCCCGTCCAGGGAAGCAGCCACCACTGCAACCGGGTAGCTGCCTACCGTGTAAGTGCCCGTGACACTGAATACTCCGGATCCGTTGTTCGAGAGCACCGTGACCTGGTTGCTCGTGGTCTTGGTCACCACCAGGTCAGAGTCGCCGTCGGCGTCCAGCTTGCCAATCGCCAGACCGTAAGGACCCGAACTGATCGCATACGACACCGGAGCAGCAAAGGCCCCCGTGCCGTTGTTGATCAGGACCCGGACCGTATTGGAACTGGTGGCGGCGACAGCCACATCAACCCTGTGATCGCCGTTCAGATCACCGGTGACAACGGTCGCGAGAGACGAGTCGAACGAGAAGCT
The DNA here is from genome assembly GCA_018003015.1 of Phycisphaerae bacterium. Taxonomy (NCBI): domain Bacteria; kingdom Pseudomonadati; phylum Planctomycetota; class Phycisphaerae; species Phycisphaerae bacterium. The sequence goes on from JAGNEZ010000018.1 coordinate 88,410, forward strand.
CGTGCTCGAGGCAAAAGTCCCGTCTCCCGAACCCCTCAGAATCGTCAGGCTGTTCGCGGGATCGTTGGTCGTGACCAGATCATGCTTGCCGTCGCTGTTGAAATCCCCGACGGCCATGCTGATCGGCGAGGCCTCGGCCGAATACAGCCCGCCCAAACCCATCCCGAAGTGCATGACCAGATCGCAGGAATCAGGTACGTTGTTGTGGTTGCAGTCGGGCTGGCTTCCGTCGGCCACCTCGCATTCGTCAGGTATGGCATTCCTGTTGCAGTCGCCGCTGGTACCGCCCGAGATGTCGACCCCATCGGGCACGTGGTTGGCATTGCAGTCCAGCGACCGGCGCCCGACATCCGAGTCGCTGTACGCACTGGCGTGATAGCCGGTGGCGGAAGCCGCCGCCTTCACCCAGTAGTAGTAAGCCTCATCGGGCACCGGCTCAGCGTCCTCGAAGCTCCAGCCCTCAATCCAGTCAGTCACCGGCACCGCGGTCGAAACGTCGCTCGCGTCGCTGCGGAACAGCCGGTAGTGGGTCGCCCCCAGTGACCTGTCCCATGTGATCCGGATGTAGTCCGTGTAGGTTCTGCTGGTGGCGTCAAGATCCTCCGGCGGCAGAATGACCCGCCACCCCTTGTCCAGGGCGCTGTAGGCACTCTCATAACCGCCACTGGCACTCATCGCCGCCCGAGCCCAGTAGTAATAGTCGCTACCCGGCACTGCGGCGGTGTCGTAGTAACTGGTGCCCGTCTGCCACGAACTGATCGGCGTCGGAGTGCCAGTCGACGAGGTGGCCCGGAAGACCCGATAGTGGGTCACACCCTCCACCGCCGCCCAGGTGACGCGGATATCCGTCGCTCGCGTCCCGTCGGTGGCGACCACGTCCGTCGGAGCAGGAGTACCCCGGAACCCCGAAGCTCCTCCGCAGCGGGCGGTGCAACTGCCACAGTCGTCGTTCCAGGCTACGATCCAGTAGTAGTACCGCGTGCCGAGATCGGCACTCGTATCATAATAGGATGTGTCGGTCACCGAGGAAGCCAGGCACGTCGCCGCCGCCGGATCCGACGTGGTCCCTCGGTAAACTTCATACCGGGTGGTATTCGCAGATCCGATCCAGTCCAGGTACACGTGATGGGTCGAGGTTCCGTCGCCCGCGGTCACACCGCTCGGATCACCCGGCTCCGGGCAGGTCACGTTGATCGTGCTGTAAAGATAAGTGCGATTGTTATAGCTGTAGTCGTCGAAGTCATAGTCGGCACCGTTGATGGTCACGATCGCGCCGATGTAGTAGGTCCCCGTAGGAACCGTGGGAATCCACATACCGTAATCGTTGACCGTGTAGCTCTCCTTGTCAAAGCTCCACCACGACACGTAGCTTCCCAGGGCGTAGTCCGACTCCGTGATGTTGGTGTCCTCGGACAAGAAGAACCGCAGCCGCACCCCCGAGGTGTCCGCACTCGACATGTTCTCCACCGAAAAGTCGCTGATGGTGATCGGGTCGCCGATCAGGTAGTCCGTTTTGTCCGTGGTCGAGTTGGTCAGACTTCCGTCAGCAGCCGCATAGTACGACTCGACCCCCACATCCGTGATCGCGATGACGGAAGTCTGATCGTCGTAGATGTCGCGGATGGCGGCGGAGTCATAGGGATGAATCCCCCAGCCGTCCTCGACAATGTCGTCGTAGTACGCGTGCATGACACTGGGGTCAGGATAGAGATACGTCTCGTCACAGCTCCCGCGCTCCAGACCCCAACTGTGACCCAGCTCGTGCATGACGTTGGGGCGATAGAGCACGCGGTCGCTGTGGCCAATCGTGTCGCTCGCATCTTCCCACCACGAATACGCCGGATTGAACATGATGTCCGACTCGATAATGGCCAAACAGGGCGCCCCCGTGGACACACACATCCCGACGTAACTACCCCAATGAAAGCAGTAGGCCGTGTGCACCGTGTCATCGTCAAGGAAACCGCAGAACTCACTGTAGCCGTTCAGGTAGACAGTCCCGTCGCTGGTGGAACATCGGTAGATGTCCATGAACTGGTTGTACGTCCACAACGCGTAGTTGTCGTGCGCCCAGCACCAGAAGGACGTCGGCACCATCTCCATGTCCGCAAACAAATTCTTGTGGCCGCAATGACACAGTTCCACCACCCCACTCGCGGCGGCCGTCCGGGCAATACCCGGACTCGTCGCGGCAGCCGACCGCTTGCTCCTGCCGAGTGAAGCCAGCCCCGGCGGTGCGAAGGGTATGCCACCGCCGGACACAGCCGTACGCATGCCGGGCGACGGCGGCTGACGCCCCAGCGAGGCTACCCCTCCGGTAGCGAGAGTCAGTCGAGGACGAACGGGCACCGGCCCCGCCAGCACCGCCCGAATCCCTACGATGAACTCCGAAAGCGTTAAAACCCCAGCGGGCTCCACCATCTGACTCGCCTTCACCGAGTGAGCCGCGTCCATCGGCTGCACCGACCACGCCTTCCGCATAACACCCGGACGGCGAACCGGCTGACCGCTCTCCATGCGCTCAACCCGCTGAAGCAAAGTCATTCGCCCCCCTTCCACCGAGGCCACCACCGCGCTGCCGTTGGTGAACGGGTACTCGACTCCCGTGACCGTGTCACGCTTCACCCGAAAAAGCCCTTGGACCCCGGCCACCAGTGGGTTCGCGTATACCGTCCCGTCCATCCGCGAAAAAAGAACCACCCGGTCACCCACCGCAAACCTCGGCACTTCACTCACACTGACAGACATACCGCCCGCTTCACCACCCGCAAAGGCAAGCGTGATCCCTCCAGAGAGATCCGCCGGCACGTGATCCTTCCTGTGGATGACCTGCACATCCCCAAAATGAACGTCGGTCATCACCATCCGGCCATCCCCAACGACCCGGGACGACACACCCTGAACCGTACCCATGAAGATGAGGTCGGCGCTGTGCGCAAGCTCGGCAAACTCCACCCTCGGGTGCAGCCCAACTGCCGGCCGCGCCACCAGAGTCAGAAGAGCCATCACGGCCACCACAAGGACGCCCGTGATACGAGAGGTAAAAAGCGACATGGGAGCTCCTTTCTCCATTCGCCCATCGACGACCAGCAACCTAGGGACGTGTGGACGATGAAAAGAAATGACTCGCGTCCGATGCCGGAAAGGGCCCGGATGACATCTTTCCACCCGACCAGATGGCCCATCGCCCTGCTCAGCGGCGTCGGGCTCGCCTCACTCCGCCCCACATGGACTCCCCCAGCCACTTACCCAACTCGACGAACCCGGCAATGATCACCGGGACACATGGCGACCTAACCGCCCCCCTGCCACTATCCCGTCAGGCTCGATTTCCCCTCGGCCGCGGAACCTCCCATCCACCGGCCACTGACGGCCCACACCCACGACCAGCCCAATCCCCACCCAAAACCCAACAGAAAGGAACAACCACCCAAGAAGGGCAGCTCGACCATCCTGAATGCCTGCGGCGCTCACGCGACCCGCACGCCCACTCTTGCACCACAGGACACCACTCTATCCTACTCCCACCATCGCGTCGTCTCAAGCTACACTGGCCATATTCTCTCGCAGGCAACACGCTTCGCCCTGATCATCGCAGCTCGCAAACATCCAGCATCCCCTCCCTCAACCACACCGCCAACTGTGAGCAACCGGTTTGTTCACGAAATCTCACAACTCGATTGTGGATAACTGACAGGCCCAGAAGAAAACCGATTCCATCATAAGTTGTTGTACATCATAATCTTAGTGTCATTGGAAGACCCTGTGAGTGCCCGCCGGCCTCCCCTTCTTCAATCTCGAGTTGGAAGATTTTGATTGCATTCGATCAGAATATGGCGATAATACGGTTAGATCCTGGCAGCAAAGGATGCAAACATGACCGCGGATGAGCGACGACAACAGTTATCGGAGGTACTCGCCCGTCGCGGATTCGCCGATCTGTCGCAGCTGGCAACCGAACTGGACGTGTCCGAATCCACCGTGCGACGCGACCTCACCCAGCTGGAAGACGAGGGACTCGTCCGCCGAACGCACGGCGGCGCCGTGTTCGTCAGCGATCGGTTCAGCGCCTTGAATTACGCCGCCCGCGAGTCGGCGGCCGTGGCCGAGAAGGTTGCCATCGGGCGGGCGACCGCCGCACTCATCGAAGACGACGAAACCATCCTCCTCGACGGGGGAACAACCACCTTCCAGGTCGCTCGCCATCTGTTGACCCGGTCACTGCAAGTGGTTACGAATTCCCTGCCCATTGCGAACCTGCTGAGCAGCGCGACCAACATCGAGCTGATTCTCGTGGGCGGTTATATTTACCCGCGAACGGGCGTCGCCCTCGGACCTCTCACCCGCCAGGCGCTGGCTTCGCTCAACGTGGGCAAGGCAATCGTCGGACTCGCGGGCGTAACCGAGGAAGGACTCTACAACGCCAACGTACTCATGGCCGAGGCCGAACAACAGATGGTACAGTCCGCCGACGAGGTCATCGTGACCGTGGACCATGACAAGTTCGGCCGGCGGGCATTGGCCAGGTTGGGCGGCTGGGATATGGTAGACCGGCTGGTAACCGACGACGGCCTCGACCCCGCATGGTGCGACCGAGTGAAGGGCTTCGACGTGGAACTGATCGTGGCCCCCGTGGCAGCGACACCGGGAGGTAAGGGATGAGTCTGATCACCCAGGCTCGCGGCATGGATCGTGCCGCGGTCGAGCAAGTGGTGCGAGAAGTCGTGCGGCAGCGATTGGGCAGACTCGGCCCGGCCGCATCGCTCAGCAGAGCCCCCGCCGGTGCCAGGCCGGAATTGCGGGTCAACATATCCGCACGACACATGCATATTACCCAGCACGACCTGGAGACACTCTTCGGGCCCGGGGCCAGGCTCACCGTCTTCCGCCCCCTGTACCAGGACGGCTATTTCGCCAGCGAACAGATGGTCACCATCATTGGACCCCGGCACCGAACCATCACCAACCTGCGAATCCTCGGCCCCTGCCGGCCGGAAAACCAGATCGAGCTCGCCTTCACCGACGGCGTGGCCATGGGCATCGACCTGCCGGTGAGAATGAGCGGCAATGTCAAGGATACGCCAGGCTGCATCGTGCTCGGCCCCAAAGGCTATATCGAGATGAAGGAAGGTGTGATCCGGGCAATGCGGCATGTGCATCTGAACCCGGACGAGGCCGCTTACTACAACGTCAGGGACGGCGACATGATGAAGCTCCACGTCGAAGGCGACTGCGGCATGACTATTGAGGGCGTGATCGCCCGTATCGCCAAGGGACTCAAGCTCGAAGTCCATCTGGATACCGACGAGGGCAACGCCTGCAATCTGACGGGCGCGAAGCGGGTGGAACTTGTCAAGTGACGAGCGACCAGGACAACACTGAGCTGAGAGTGCCGAATGAGACAGCCCACTCGCCTCTCCTCAACACAAGGACGAGAAGAGTGGCGGATCGCTGATAGCTTCTTCTTTTCAGGAGTGCCGATCGATGGCAACACTTGAGGCGTTGGGAATGATCGAGACCAAGGGCCTGGTCACGCTGATCGAGGCGTCCGATGCGATGCTGAAGTCGGCAAACGTCCGGCTCATCGGGTACGAGAAGGTCGGCCGCGGCTATGTGACCGCCTACGTGAAGGGCGATGTGGCCGCCGTCAAGCAGGCCACCGACGCCGGTTCGGCGGCCGCCAGTAAGGTCGGCGAGGTCATCAGCGTGCACGTGATTCCACGGCCGCACGACGACCTCGCCAACATGCTGCCCGGCGGCGCCGGCAAGAAGGTGGGTAAGTAACAGCCTTCCGCCAAAACACGGCGGGAGTCGAAACCAGGTGACATTCGCCGGCCACGGCGGCCCGTTGCGGCCCCGCGGGTTCGGCGGGATGAGTTTGGAGTAATGCAATGAGCGATGCATTGGGATTTGTGGAAACCATGGGCTTCACCGGCTTGGTCGAGGCGACGGATGCCATGTGCAAGGCGGCAAACGTCGAACTGGTCAAGAGCGTCCAGATCGGCGGCGGCATGGTCACAACCATCGTGCGCGGTGACGTCGGCAGCGTGAAGGCCGCCGTCGACTCCGGCGCCGAGGCCGCCAACCGCGTCGGCGAACTGGTCAGCGCCCACGTGATCGCCCGGCCCCACGAAGGCCTGGCCGGCGTGTTCTTCTGATCGCCAGCTTGGCTGCAGACCAAAACGGTGTGGCATCCACACAACACAGACCAGACACCCGTGCCCCACGGCACCGTCAGAGGATGAAGCAGACGAGGACCTGATCGCATGTTCGTGTTGGTGGCCAATATCGGCAGCACGTCGTTCAAGTTCCGCTTGTTCGACATGACCGGCGAGCGAGAGCTCGCCCGCGGAGGCGTCGAACGCATCGGGAGCGACAATGCCTCGGTCAAGGTCGGTCCGCAATCCTGGACCGGCCGGGTGGCCGATCACGGCGAAGCCATCGACCGCTGCCTGAAAATGCTGCCGGATCCGGATGTCAGACCCGACGCCATCGGCTTCAAGGCGGTACTGGGCGGGCCGATCTCCGGCGCCGTCCGGGTCGACCCCATGGTCATCCAGACCATGGCCGACTTCGCCGACATCGCCCCAGCCCACAACCCACCCTACGTCGCCGCGATGAAAGCCTTCGCCGCCAGGCTGCCGGACGTGCCCCAGGTCGCCGCGTTCGAGACCGCTTTCCACACAACCATCCCCGCATCACGGACCACCTACGGCATTCCGTGGCCCTGGACCCAGGCCGGCGTGCGACGCTACGGCTACCACGGCGCAAGCCACAAGTACATCGCCGTCCGTACCGCCGAACTCCTCAAACGCGATGACCTGCGGATCATCTCCTGCCACATCGGCGGAAGCAGCTCGGTCTGTGCCATCGACCACGGCTCCAGCGTGGCCAACAGCTTCGGCACAACCCCTCAGTCCGGGCTCCCGCATAACAACCGCGTCGGCGACTTCGATCCGTACGCCCTGCCTAAAGTCCTGCCCAGATTCGGACTGACCTTCGACCAGGCCCTCGGCGAAATGGCCAGGAACGGCGGCCTCCTCGGAATCAGCGGAGTCAGCAACGATCTGCGCGACATCGACAAGGCCGCCGCCGAAGGCAATCCCCGCGCCGCCCTCGCCACCCAGGTGCTCGTCGAGGCGGTTCGGCACTACATCGGAGCGTACCTCGCAGTACTCAACGGGGCAGATGTGCTGGTCTTCACCGGCGGCATCGGCGAGAACGGCTCCACGTTCCGGTCCATGGTCTGCAACCGAATGGACTACGCCGGCATCAAGCTGGACAACGAACGAAACAAGGCCCAAGGCCAGGAAACGACAGTCTCCACCGATGATTCGCGGGTGCGCATCATGACCATCCCAACCAACGAGGAACTGATCGTCGCCCGGCAGACGTGCGAGGTGTTGAGCAAACAGTAGAACATAAGATGCGAGCCCAGGGCGGCAACACCAGCCGTGGGGCATCAACAGGGTGATACCAATAGCGTGGCACCGGCGTCTCGCCGGCGGCCGGAAATGAACACCGGCCAGACACCGGTACCCATGGAAACGACTTGTACACAGGAGCAACAACAATGGCCCAGGAAGCATTGGGATTGATCGAAACGCGAGGCATGGTCGCACTGGTCGAGGCGACGGACGCAGCCCTCAAGGCCGCCAACGTGGCCTACAAGGGCTGGAAGCAGGTCGGTTCCGGCCTGGTGACCGTGATCCTGACCGGCGATGTGGCCGCGGTCAAGGCCGCCGTCGATGCCGGGGCCGCCGCCGCCGCCAAGATCGGCGAGGTCGTCAGCGTCGATGTCATCGCCCGACCACACGGCGAGGTGGAAAAGGTATTGCCCAAGACCTGAGCGGCTGCCCCAGCCCCCAAGCACGATCGGCCAACAGCCGGTCCGACACCAGGGCTGGAGCCCGGGCGGTGAAACCGGGCGCCCCATCAGCCAGGACACTCGGCAAACGCGACCCAGCGTCCCAAGAACCGCCCTCGGGCCAACGGAGAGACAGGCATGTTCATCGGCAAGGTGACCGGAAGCGTCGTATCAACCCAGAAGATCGCCAGCGTGACCGGAAAGAAGCTCCTGCTGGTCGAGGCGATGAACGTCAAGGGATCGCCGGGCGAGCTGACCCCAACCGGACGCGTGGCCGTAACCATCGATACGCTCGGGGCCGGCGAGGGCGAACTGGTCCTGGTAACCCAGGGCAGCTCCGCCCGGCTGACCGACGAAACCAAGAGCGTTCCAACCGACGCGGTCGTGGTTGGAATCATCGACGCCATCCAGGTCGGATCACACGAACTCTACAAGAAGGACCGGTAAGCGATGAGCACCGCAATCAACGAAACACTGATTCGTGACGTGGTCAGCGAAGTCCTGAGCCGCCTCCAAGCGAACGGATCGGGAACCACCACAGCACCAACCGGCCGCACCGGCGGAACGGACGGAATCTTCCAGTGCGTGAACAGCGCCACTGCCGCCGCCAAGGCCGCATTCGAGCGACTCTCCGCCGCCAAGATCGCCGCACGTGCCGAGGCCATTAAGTGCATTCGCGAAATCTGCATCAGCCAGGCCGAGGAACTCGCCAGGTTCGAGCTGCAGGAAACCGGAATCGGCCGACTCGACCACAAAATCGCGAAACTCATCGGCGTGGGCAAGAGCGTCCCAGGCATCGAGATGCTCGAGACCGACGCCTACAGCGGCGACTACGGAATCACCCTCGTCGAACATGCTCCCTACGGCGTGCTCGGCGTGATCACCCCGGTAACCCACTCCATCCCCACCCTGGCATGCAACGCCATCATGATGATCGCCGCCGGAAACACCCTCGTGGTCAACCCCCACCCGTCCGGCACCAAGTCAGCCGTGCTCGGCACCCAGCGATTCAACCGGCTGATCAAGGAACGAACCGGTCTCGAAAACCTGATCTGCGTCATCGAGCATCCCACCCTCGAAACCGCCAACGACATCTTCAAACATCCCGACGTCAAGGTCCTGTGCGTAACCGGCGGCCCGGGCGTCGTGGCCGCAGCCATGGCTAGCTCCAAGAAAGCCATCGTCGCCGGACCGGGCAACCCACCCGTCGTCGTCGACGAAACCGCCGACATCGATAAGGCCGCCGCAGGCATCATCTACGGCTGCGCGTTCGACAACAACGTGCTCTGCATCGGCGAAAAGGAAGTGTTCGTGGTCGATCCCGTGGCCGACAAGCTGCTCGAAGCCTTCAGCCGACACGGCGGATACCGCCTCAACAGCCAGCAGATCGACGCCCTGACCAGAGCGGCCCTACACCAGGACAGGAAGAGCGGTCACTGGCTCGCCAGAAAAGACTTCGTGGGCAAGGACCCCCAGGTGCTCGCCCAGGCGATCGGCCTGTCCGTGCCCACTGGTACCCAGGCCCTGTATGGAGAGGTCGACGTCAGCAGCCCGTGGCTGCCCTGCGAACAGATGATGCCATTCCTGCCCGTCACCCGCTGCCGAAACGTGGACGAGGCCATCGCCCTGGCGGTTAAGTTCGAGCACGGCTTCGGCCACACCGCCCTGATCTGGTCCAAGAACGTCGACCACATGACCAGAATGGGCAAGGCGGTCAACACCACGATCTTCATCAAGAACGGGCATTGCATGACCGGATTGGGTTCCGGCGGCGAAGGCTACGGCAGCTACAGCATCGCTTCCCCCACCGGCGAAGGCATCACCAGCCCCTTGACATACACCCGTCAACGCCGGTGCGTCATGGTCGAGAACCTGCGCATCGTCTGATGCGAACTGAGAAGGGCGAAGTGAGAAGTGAAACCATAGCGTGACGTCAACGGAGAGACAGAGTCCCGTAGGAGCGGCGTGGTGCGAACGGCGGCGGCGGATTGAGGCAGCGGGAGACCGGACGATTCAGATGGCCTTGGCCCCGCCAGGCAACATGGCCGGACGAGAGACTGGCCATCAGGTAATCCGCAGTGCCGCAGGCGTTGGAGCCAACTTGAAGGAGGCTCAGACTGTGATGATCCAAACCGGCTACACCCACAAGGTGAGCATATCCTTGCGGGAGGCTCGGGAGACCTTGTACCGGATGAGACGAATCGAGCGGAATGACCTCTGGGCCGCGAAGCGATTACTGCCTCTGAAAGGTGCGTGGGGCGAAATCGCGGACATACTGACCGTGACCCAGAAAGCTGAGAGAACGAGCGGTATGACTCCTTCGGTCTCACTTCTCACCTCTCACTTCTCACTTCCACACATCGGAGCGAAACCATGATTCTCGCTCGCGTCGTCGGCAAAGCCGTCTCAACCGTGAAGCACAAATCGCTTCATGGCACCCGCCTGCTCGTGGCCGATCCGCTGGGAGCGGCTTCACCCGATCCGGTGCTGGCCATGGATGCCCTGGGCGCCCGGGCAGGCGACGTCGTCGTGCTGAGCAGCGATGGCATCTATGGCCGGGAAATGGTCAACGACCCGACCTCGCCCGCTCGCTGGTGGATCATGTGCATCTGCGACCGTCCCAACGAGGTGTTGACCTTGGCGGGCAAGAAGGGCTAATACATGCGACGGCCGGTGGTCACCGCAACAATGCTTACCGACCTTCTTAAAGAGGGAAAAGCGATCACGCTGCAGAGAGAGTCGCTTCTCACCCCGGCAGCCAGAGACTGGCTCAAGGACCACCCCGTCCCAGTGACCTGGACCGAGCGTCCAGACGAAAAACACCGCCTGGGCGTGGTCATGGAGCCCAAGCTGCCCGAAATGCGGACCGTCCGAACCATGCTCGATCGCGCCGGCGGCCTGTCCGAGATCATCGAACCGGCGGCCGGACGCGGCGGACTGAGTGCCGCCACGCGACGATTGTGCGCCATGGTCTCCCGCCAGCAGGTGGCCAAGGGCGTCGTCCTTGCCCAGGACGGGGCCGTACCCGTGTGCGTGGCCAACAAACACACCGGCATCCGCGCCGCCCTCGGCGTCAACGTGCCGATGGTCGAGGAGGCCTGCCGCGAACTGGGAATCAACGTGCTGGTACTCGAATACCCGGCCCAGACCCCCTACCAGATGCGGCAGATGATCGAACGGTTCCTGGCCGGCCCAACGACCGCCCAGGCGGAAATCGACGCCATCATCTCCGACCTTGAACAAGGAGGCGGCCGTGCGGATTGGTGAGGTCATCGGCAAGGTCACCCTCTGCGTGGCCGACAAGAAGTTGATCGGCGGCCGACTGCTGATCGTCGAGCCCTACGATCCCGACGTGCTCGCCACCGGGGCACCCAGCAGAGCCGAGCCCGTGGTCGTCTACGATCAGCTCGGCGCCGGCCTGGGACAGAAGGTCGGCTTCAGCGAGGGCCGCGAGGCAGCCATGCCGTTCCACCCCGATCCCGTGGCCATCGACGCCTACTTGGCGTGCCTGCTGGACGAAATCACGTACGAGGGAAACCAGAGTTGAAAACGGAGCAGTAAAACAGAATTCGGTCCCCCCCGGGCAAGCACGCCCGGACGGTACTGGCTCAAAGCCGACAGCTGATCTGATCGCTTATTCGAGGTTTCAATCATGGTCAACGAGTTCAAACTGAAACAGGAAATCTGCGAGGTCGGACGCAAGATCTACACCAAGGGCTTCGCCGCGGCCAACGACGGCAACATCTCCTGCCGAATCGATAAGAACACCGTCCTGTGCACGCCGACGATGGTCTCCAAGGGCTTCCTCAAGCCGGATGATATCTGCACCGTCCAGATGGACGGCAAACAGATCGCCGGACGCAAGAAGCGAACCAGCGAGGTACTCCTGCACCTGGAAATCTATAAGCAGGCCCCCGAGGTCAACGCCGTCGTCCACTGCCACCCCCCCCACGCAACCGCCTTCTCGGTGGCCGGCGAGACCATTCCTTCATGCATCCTCCCGGAAGTCGAGGTCTTCTTGGGCACCATCCCGACCACCGCCTACGAAACACCCGGGGCCCAAGACTTCGCCAACACCATCCTCCCCTTCGTCACCAAATCCAAGATCGCTGTCCTCAAGAACCACGGCACGGTATCCTGGGGCGAGACCGTCGACCGGGCCTACTGGTGGACCGAAATCCTCGACGCCTACTGCAGAATCCTCCTCCTGGCCAAACAGATCGGCCGGGTCGAGCGAATCAGCGAACCCAAGGTCGAAGAACTCCTCGACCTCAAAGAACGGTTCGGCATCGGCGTCGATCCCCGTCGGCTGCAAAACGCCGACCTGTGCGTGAACACCGACTTCGGGCGAGGTTACGGCCAGGCGAGCTGCTGCTCAAAACCACCCGACGCCACGATGGAAGCGGCCGCCTCCGGCCCTTGGTCCGATGCAGATATGGAAAAGATCGTCCAGGAGATCACCGATCGGATCATGGCCGCCGCAAAGTGAAAGCCATCCTCCGGTAACCGTCGAGGAGATACACCATGCACACCAGAGAATCGAGAACGGCCCCTGATCGAAGCAGGAGAACCTGCTCCCGGTGCCTGGCCGGCATGGCCGCCGGAGCCCTGGTCACCACCGCCCTCCTGACCACCGGATGCCAGGACCCCAACGACTGGTGGGAATTCCGCGTGGTTCACGACGTGCAGGTCGACATGCCCCCAATCACCGGCCAGGAACGGATCGGCCTGAACCGATCCGGACCCGCCGAGCCCCTCCAGGTCCGATCCGGCGGCAGCCAGGTCATGTTCGTCGGCTCACGCGTGCACGACGACCCCAAGGAGTACAACGACGAGTGGTTCCGTACCTTCGTGATCGTCCTTGACCAGCCACTCAAGACAGGCAAGTTCAAGGTCACCCCGGAGAACGGCCGGTTCATCGCCTCAACCGCCTGGTCGCCCGCCCGACAGCCGTTCATCGGACTCGACGGCACCATCCACATCTACTCAATCGAGAAAGACGGCGACGTCTCCGCCTGGGTAGAGGTCCGCAACATGAGCGCCCGCTACGGCGATCGGGCCCGCTGGATGGAGGGACCCTGGGAATTCAAGACCACCGGCCCCAGCCATCTGTATGGTATCTCCCTGGACGGCGGGCCGGCTCTCGTCCCGAAAACGAGAAAACCGGAATGATGCCTCGACATCCGATAGTCACGAACCGCAAGCCAATAACCCATCACGGACCACGCTAGCCATGACCCAGAAAAGCCTCGACGTCAAACTCGCCAAGATCAAGGCCAACCCCTCATGCCGCGAATTCATCATCGCGGACGCCAAGGACGCCGATATGGCCTGGGGCATCGCCGCTCCCGGCCAATCACCCGAACACTATGCCCAGGAAGGCAAATTCCGCACCCTGGCCGAGTTCCGCCAGTGCATCCGCGACGTCGTTCGCCAGGGACTCGTCGATATCATGCTCATGTCCGCTCACACCAGCGGCATCCTGACCATCCAGGAACGGTTGTTCGACCATTCGCACGTCACCCCCGCCGCCCGGGCCAACGACACCACCGATATCCACGTCATGCGCGAGGGAATCTTCATCCACCAGCCCTCACGCCCATTCCGCACCGCAACCATCGACCAGATCCAGTGCGGCAAGGTCGAGTGCACCGAGGCCGAGCGCATCCACGGCGCCAACCTCGGCCTCTACAGCGTCACCTTCAACAACGATACCGAACTTGATCACCAGACCATCGAGGCCTACAAGGCCTTCCGGATCGAGGCCGAACAGAAAGGCTTCCGCCATTTCCTCGAGGTCTTCGACCCCAACGCCCCAGTCAACGCCATCCCTTCCGACAAACTGGGCGGCTTCATCAACGACATGATCGTGCGCATTCTCGCCGGCGTCCCCGACCGCGGCCGGCCTCTGTTCCTGAAAATGGTCTACCATGGTCCTAAGTATACCGAGGAGTTGGCCCGCTACGATCCAAACCTCGTGGTCGGCATCCTCGGCGGATCCTCAGGAACAACCTACGATGCCTTCAAACTCATCGCCGAGGCCCAGAAGCACGGAGCCAAAGTCGCCCTCTACGGCCGCAAAATCAACAACGCCGAGCACCAGCTCGCCTTCATCGAAATGCTCCGCAGAATCGTCGACCTTCAGATCAGCCCGGAGGAGGCCGTCCGCGCCTACCACGGCGTGCTCCAGGGACTCGGAATCAAGCCCCTCCGACCCCTCGACGACGACATGAAGCTCACCACCCAGGTCATGAGCTACGGCACCACCACCCAGCTCACCGTCCCCCCCTCGATCGGCACACCCCCACCCGCCCGAGCCACCGCTCGACCGGACACGCCCAAGCAGGCCACCCAGGCCGACCACACCCCCCACAGACCCACCGAGCCGACACCCACAGCCAAGCCCGGACCGGACTTCAAGCGGATGACCCCCCAGGAACGACTGGCATACTACCGGAGCCGCCTCAACGGCGTGTGACCGTCCGGGTACTCCTGTACACACGACCGGCACCTGATATAATGGCCGCACGATGGGCAACCATCACAAAGGAGCTGCGATCATGCGATTCCTGCAGAACAGACTCTACAGCTTCACCCTTCCGGCCGCGATCTTCATCCCGCCGTTGATGGAAGCCAGCCTGGACCAGATTCCAGGCTATCTCAAAGGCGACGAGTTCAGGCAGATCATCGGGGAAATCATCATCCAGATCGTCTCCGGCGTCCTGGACGCCTTCATCATGGCCATCGTAGCTCTGTTCTACGGCGTCGCCAGCATTTTCTGATCATGGGCCCCAACCCGCGTCGTCAGGCACCCTCTCACTGCGTGCTCGCCCGCCAGATGCAAGGCAGCCCAGGTCCTCCTCAATCCCCCGAAGGCTGCCCCGTGACCCCCGGTCGATCAGCTCCCATTCTCGCCATGAACGACTCCAGCAAGACCTGCGCCGCCACCGCATCCTGCCGGGCCTTCTTCCCCTTGCGGGTCAGCTCACGCCCAACCAGCCGCTCATCGGCCGCATGCGAGGTCAGCCGTTCGTCGTGCAGATGGACCGGCAGTGACCCGGTCCGCCCGAGCGCGGCCGCCACCTCCCGCGACAGCTTGGCCTGAGGCCCTTCCGTGTCGTCCATGTTCAGCGGCAGCCCCAGAACAATCGCATCCGCCGCGTATTCCTCGGCCACCGCCAGAATGGCTCCGACATCCCCGGCAACGTCCGCCCGAGCATCGATCGTACAAAGCGGAGACGCTACTCCGGACTCAGACTCACCCAGCGCGAGCCCGATTCGCTTGCCACCCCAATCGACACCTAGGAACCGCATTCCCTGACCACCTATCCCAGACCACCCACTTGACCCAATTGTCCGCCCACCCCGCGCCCACTGCCTGGGATACCGCACAAGCTATCACCGCCCCGGGCGTTTCGCGAATGCCTCATGCGCATAGAGAGGCGGGGCTGGTGATAGACCAACCCCGCCTTCATTGTGCTTACCTCATCGACCGGTGTTGTCCATCGGTCAGCGACGCATCACGCCCTGATCAGGCATGACGACGACGGAGGAACAGACCACCGAGAGCCAAGAGCAGCAAGCTGGCCGGTTCGGGGGTGACCGTCACAGTCACAGCACCGAGCTTGCCGGCCTCGATCAGGTCGCCGTTCGGGTCGCTGGCGCCAAGGCTGCCATCCGACATCGCGGTGACCGAAATCGTGTACACATCGCCAACCTTCAGATCAGTCGCGCTGATCGTCAGAACATCGAACACCGCGGGAAGATTGGCATCATCCAGCTGACCGGCGTTGGCAAAGTACCCGATATCCTTGGTCGGAGCCGGGCCGAGCACGGCGTTCAGGATAACCGCGTTCGGTGCCGCTGAGGTGGCGGCGACGATCGGGCCAGCCACGCGGCCGGTGATCGTGAACACGCCAGTCGCCCCAGCACTCGACTCCATCTTTAGCGCGGCATCATACCCGAACATCGCCGCGCCGCCGGTGGCCCTTGACAGGCCGCTCTTCAGCTCAAAAGTCCCGGTCGTTGCGCCGGGCGCCAGCTGGATCAACACGGCGTCACTATCATCGGCCGCCGTCAACGTAATGTCGACGGATGCCAACGCCGGCGTCACCAGCGCCACACTAAGAATCGCTGCCAACATCCACTTCATGTCTGATTCCTCCTCTCTCGCCTCCCGGGACATTGGAAGTGGAACACCCTCTTCTCTCCCCGGTCGGCCTTTGGCCTTCGGTATTAACAATTTCTAGTCCAGAGGCCCTGGGAACACACCCAGACACCTCATTATACGCACACTCTATTCACTTGTCACGCCCGCTGGGGTGGATTCTGACCCCGGCCCCAGCGGGGCTACCCTAAAAACCAGTCCACCCACATCACGGGCACTTGGTGCCCGGGTTGCCGATGTTGTTGCGGACGCGGGTCATGTCCAGCGTGTTGATCTTGCCATCGCTGTTGATGTCCGCCCGGAAATTGGTCGTGGGCAGATTCATGTCCGCACCCGTGTTGTTGCGAACCACGGTCATGTCCAGCGTGTTCACGGTGCCGTTGTTGCCAACATCACCTTCCTGGACGCCAACGCACAGCGAGCTCGCACTCACCGCCGAGCCAATGCACGCCGTCCCATCAGCCACGCCGGGGAAGGTCATGGTCAGCAACTTAGCATTATCCGCACCACTCATGGTCACGGTCAGCTGATTGCCGGCAGCGGCCACCGCACTCACAGCACCCGAGCTGACGGCCACGTCGGCGGCAGTCCCGGTCACCAGCTTGATGTCACGATCAAACGTCACAACAACCTTCGTCGGGCCATTCCGACGGCACTCGTTCTGCTTGGTCGGGAACAGGCTGACCACAAAGTCGCCGATCCCGGTGTGGGTCTTGACGCTCTCCGCAGCGGTCATCACCGGAGCCTGGCACGGCTCGCCACCACCCGTCACGCTGAAGGTAATGGTGTCTTCATTGACCGTGGGGGCGGCAACCGCGAAGCTGCCTTCGATCTCACTGTCGCAAATCGGGAACTCGGTGCTCGAGGTGCGGGCCACGTTGTTGCCCACCCCAGCCTTCAGAACGAGCACGTAGGTGCCATTCAGACCCTTGAGGTTGATCTGGCCTTCGAACAGGGCCTTGACACCCAGAGCGGTGCAGAAGCCCGCACCCGGATCACCCTCGGGAATCGCCACGCCAGCAACACCCAGACCCGCGACCGGATCCAATTCCTCATAACCGGCACCCATGCCAACCAGCATGCCCTGGGGAGCAGTCGAAGCGGCCGGGTGGCCGGCATCCGACGGATAGGTCTTGAAGGTCATCCCAGGACCACCGCTGGCGGCCACGTCGAACAGACGACCACCGCTGGCACCCGCACCGTCAACGTCGAAAACTGACGGGAAGGCGGCATCCTGAACCGGGTTGACGCGATCCGGCGGATCAGTCGTGCCATCATTGATCGTGCTGAAGAAGCCGGCCGTCGTCGGGCCACCGTGGCCGATCGCGACCAGCGGACCATCCGCGGTGCCTTCATGCAGCTCCAGGTCGAACACCAGGTTGGCCGCACCAGCAGCATACGTGCCAGTGACGTCGTCCAGACCCGGCATCGCGACGACCACCGCCCAGTCGGCCACCGCACCATCTGGATTTGCGGCGTTGTCGAAAGTCTTCCCGTCGGCATCCGAACCTCGCTCATACGCCGGGAACGTACCATTGGTGTGGTACTGCGTCGCGAAGTTCTTTCCGCCAAGCTCCAGCTTGTAGTCGATGGAGATGGCGCCGTAGGCCTGGCTGCCGACGAGCACCGCCAGAGCCGCCGCTACTGTGATCAGAGTTCTCATTCCGACCTCCTCTTGAAAAAGAGTATTGGGACATGCCCCCATCGCACGCCACACGCCGATTTCCCCCATAGAAACCGACACCGGCTCATCGACTGCCGGCCACGAACGGCTCGTAGGCAACGTACACAGGGACCGTTACGACGCTATTTCATTATTCCTGCAGGCGGGAGGCGAATCAACATGCCTCCTCTCCTCGCTCCGCTGGGCCCCTCTATACCCGTAGACCCGCGGTCTCTCTCACTCCTCTACCCGCTCGTCACCCCAACAACCCAACGCCCTCGCTCTACCCAGTCCGGCACTCGCGGCCGTACGTTCCAAGACAGGAGCCGCTTCCGCCGGGATTGAGGCGACTTAACACCTTCATTGTATCTCTACCGCCTTTCGCTGCAAGAGTTTTTTTGAGATTTGGGGGCTTTTTTCGGGCGACCCGCCAGGCCTCGCTTTCCACCTGCCAAACACTGTTCTAACTAATTGATATAAAAGAATTTACGTATGCCCAAAAACCCACACGCCCGCCCGCAACGCCACCCCAAAGCCAGGGCAGGCCGCGGCGGCCGGCATCAGACTGGCTCAGCCAGGAATAGAGAATGCCGACGACGAGCAAGGCCTCGACGCTCTCGCGCCAGACGATGAAGG